>CAJCIY010000284.1 GCA_903970495.1 Candidatus Melainabacteria bacterium
CGCGGCGATGGACTCCCGCGGGTACGGCCGGACCGGGCGGGCGACGCCGCGGTCGCGGCGGCTCACGGGTGCGCTGATGCTCGCCGGGATGCTCGGCCTCGTCGTCGGCGCGTACGGGTTGCTGGACGGCACCGCGCCGCGCTTCCTGGGCCTGCCCGCGATCGCGGTCGGCGCGGCCGCCTGTGTCGCGGGCCTGCTGCTGGGCGGGCGGCGGGTCAGCCGCTCGAGCTACCGCCCCGACCCCTGGCGCCGCCCGGAGTGGGTCGTCGCCGGGTGCGGCCTCGCCAGCGTCGCCCTGCTCTACGCGACGACCTCGTACGACGCCGCCGCGCTGAGCCCCACGCTGTCGCCGCTGGCCTTCCCGCCGCTGCCGCTGCTGCCGACCGTCGCGATCCTGCTGGCCGCGGTGGCCGGGTTCGCGGCGCCGCCGCCGGAGACCGCGGCGCGCGCCCTCGCGGTGGCGACGGCATGATCGACTTCGAGCACGTCACCGTGACGTACGACGGCTGCGCCGACCCCGTCCTGCGTGATGTGCACGTCCACGTCCCCGAAGGGGAGCTGTGCCTCGTCGTCGGCCGTACCGGCGCCGGCAAGTCGACGCTGCTCGGGCTCGTCAACGGGCTCGTCCCGCATTTTACCGGGGGGCGACTCGCGGGACGGGTGTCCGTCGACGGTCGTGACACCAGGACGCACCCGCCCCGGGAGCTCGCCGACCTGGTCGGCGTCGTCGGGCAGGACCCGCTGGCCGGCTTCGTCACCGACACCGTCGAGGAGGAGCTGGCGTACGGGATGGAGCAGCTCGCCGTCCCGCCGGCGGTGATGCGCAAGCGGGTCGAGGAGACGCTCGACCTGCTCGGCCTCGCGGACCTGCGGCGCCGGTCGCTGCACGAGATCTCCGGCGGCCAGCAGCAGCGCGTCGCCATCGGGTCGGTGCTCACCAGCCACCCCAAGGTCCTGGTCCTCGACGAGCCGACGTCGGCGCTCGACCCGACCGCCGCCGAGGAGGTGCTCGCCGCCGTGACCCGGCTGGTGCACGACCTCGGCGTCACGGTGCTGCTCGCCGAGCACCGGCTGGAGCGCGTCGCGGCGTACGCCGACCGCGTCGTGCACGTCCACGGCGACGGCACCGTCACGACCGGGCTGCCCGCGCCCATGTTCGAGACGACCTCGGTCGCCCCCCCGGTCGTCGAGCTCGGCCGGTACGCCGGCTGGCGCCCGCTGCCGCTGTCGGTCCGCGACGCCCGCCGGGCGGTCGGTCCGCTGCGCGAGCGGCTCGCCCTGGTGCCCGCGCCGGTCGCCGTCGCCGCGGTCCCGGGTCGGGTGCAGCTGCGGGCCCGCGGCGTGGTCGTGCGCTACGGCGACGTGGTCGCCGTCCGCGGCGTCGACCTCGCGCTGCCCGCCGGCGAGGTCCTGGCGCTGATGGGCCGCAACGGCTCCGGCAAGTCCTCGCTGCTGTGGGCGCTGCAGGGCTCCGGACCGCGGCAGGCGGGCAGCGTCGACGTGGCCGGCGCCGACCCCGCGACGGTCTCGGCCGCCGCGGCGCGCGGGCTGGTCGGGCTGGTCCCGCAGACGCCGGCCGACCTGCTCTACGCCAGCTCCGTACGCGCCGAGCTGGCGCAGGCCGATGCCGAGACCGGCGGCGTCGGCCTCGCCCGGACCCTGCTCGACCGGCTGGCCCCCGGCATCCCCGACGAGCTCCACCCGCGCGACCTGTCCGAGGGGCAGCGGCTCTCCCTCGTGCTCGCCGTGCAGCTGACCGCGACGCCGAAGGTCGTGCTCCTCGACGAGCCGACCCGCGGCCTGGACTACCAGGCGAAAGCCGGGCTCGTGGCGACCGTCCGGGCGCTGGCCGACGACGGCTGCGCGGTCGTCCTCGCCACGCACGACGTGGAGTTCGTCGCGACGGCAGCCGACCGCGTCGTCGTGATGGCCGAGGGCGACCTCGTCGCCGACGGCCCGACCGCCGAGGTGGTCGTCGCCTCGCCCGCGTTCGCGCCGCAGGTCGCCAAGATCGTCGCGCCGCTGGAGCTGCTCACCGTCGCCCAGGTCGAGCGGGCGCTGGCATGAGCCGCACCGTCGCCATCCGGGTGCGCCGCCGGTCGGTCCTCGCCGCGACGCTCGCCACGCTGGTCGGCCTCGTCTGCTTCCTGTGGCCGTTCGTGCTGCCGCCGACCCGCTTCGAGAGCGCGTACGCGCCGCCGTTGATGTTCGGGGTGCTGCTGCTGCTCGTGCTGGCGGTGGTGTTCTCGGAGATCGCCGACGGCGGCATCGACAGCAAGGCGCTCGCCATGCTCGGCGTGCTGTCGGCCGTCAATGCCGGGCTGCGGCCGCTCGGCGCCGGGACGGCCGGCATCGAGACGGTGTTCTTCCTGCTGGTGTTCGCCGGCCGGGTGTTCGGTCCCGGCTTCGGGTTCGCGCTCGGCTGCACGTCGATCCTCGCCTCGGCACTGGTCACCGGCGGCGTGGGGCCGTGGCTGCCGTACCAGATGTTCGGCTGCGCCTGGGTCGGGCTGTTCGCCGGGCTGCTGCCCCGCTGCCGCGGGAGGCTCGAGATCGTCCTGCTGGCCGGGTACGGCGCCCTTGCCGGCTACGTCTTCGGCTTCCTGCTCAACCTCCAGTTCTGGCCGTTCTCGGTCGACCCGGGCAGCTCGATCTCGTACGTGCCGGGGGCGTCGTTCACCCAGCAGTGGCACCGGTTCCTGCTCTTCGACGGCACCACCTCGCTGGGGTGGGACACCGGGCGGGCGGTCACGAACCTCGTGATGATCGTGCTGCTCGGGCCGGCGGTGCTCGCGACGTTCCGCCGGGCGGCGCGCAAGGCGGCGTTCGACGCGGCGGTCACCTTCGACACCGTCGCGGCCGAGACCGTGCTCGAGCCGGCGCGGGGCTCGGCCGTGGGGATGGCACAGTGACCGCCGTGGACTTCAGCGACTCGCTCGGGCTCGAGCTCACCCGCACCGACGGCGACGGCGTCGAGGGCACGCTGGTGGTCACCGACGCGATGAAGCAGCCGTACGGGATCCTGCACGGCGGCGTGCACGCGACGCTGGTCGAGGGCGCGGCGAGCATCGGCGCCCACCACTGGCTCGCCGGGCGCGGTCAGGTGGTCGGCGTCTCGAACCACACCAACTTCCACCGCTCGACCCGCGGCGGCACGCTGTCGGTCAGCGCGCGGCCGGTCCACCGCGGGCGTACCCAGCAGGTCTGGGCGGTCGAGATCCGCGACGAGCAGGACCGGCTCGTGGCCAACGGCGAGGTGCGCCTCGCCAACATCTACGACGGCGTCCGCTAGCCGCTCGGCCGGTCACCGCGCGGGGCTGGCGGTGGATGCGCCCAGATGGTGGCCCCGACGCGGGAACCACGCTCGGCGGCTGCCGTGCACCTGGCCGCCGCGGCTCACCCGGACGCAGCTACCGCCAGGGCGACCCGTCAGAGGGCGAGCGTCGACACGAGCGGCATGCCGGGGCGGTACGCGAGGTGGGCCGCGGTCGGCGCGTCGACCACCGCGAGGTGGGCGAGCGCACCCGGCCGGATCACGCCGATGTCGCTGCGCCGCAGCGCCTGCGCTCCCCCGGCCGTCGCCGCGCGGATCGCCTCGGCCGGCGTGAGGTGCAGCTCGCGGACGGCGAGCGAGATCACCCACGGCATCGATGTCGAGTGGCACGTCCCGGGGTTGCCGTCGCTGGCGAGCGCGATGCTCACCCCCGCGTCGAGCAGCCGGCGCGCATCCGGGTACGGCGTCCGCGCGCAGAAGTCCGCCCCCGGCAGCAGCGTCGCGACGGTGTCGGACCCGGCGAGCGCGTCGACGTCCGCGTCGCTGAGGTGGTTGCAGTGGTCGGCGCTCGCGGCACCGTGCGCTACCGCCAGACCGACGCCTGGGCCGGCACCCAGCTGGCCGGCGTGGACCCGCAGCCCGAGCCCGGCCGCGGCGCCGGCGGCGAGCAGCGCCTCGGTCTGCGGCCCATCGAAGGCGACGCCCGGCTCGCAGAAGACGTCGAACCACCGGGCGTACGGCGCGCAGGCGGTGAGCATCTCGCCGGCGACGAGGGCCGCGTACGCGTCGGGGTCGGCGCCGCGGGGCACGACGTGCGCGCCCAGCAGCGTCGTCTCCGCCGTCACCTCGGCCGCGAGCCGCAGCAGCCGCAGCTCGGCAGCGGTGTCGAGGCCGTACCCGCTCTTGACCTCGACGGTGGTGGTGCCCTGCTGCCGGGCCGCCGCGACCCGCGAGGCCAGCTGCGCGCGCAGCTCCTCGTCGCCTGCCGCCGCGGTGGCGGCGACGGTCGAGGCGATGCCGCCGCCGTCGTAGGCCTCCCCCGCCATGCGGGCGACGAACTCACCGACCCGGTCGCCGGCGAAGACGAGGTGGGTGTGGGAGTCGACGAACCCCGGGATCACCGCCCGGCCGCCGAGGTCGACCGCCTCGTCGGCAGCGGGCGACCCGTGGCCGACCCACGCGATGAGGCCGCCGTCGACGACGACCGCGGCGTCGTGCCGAACGCCGACCTCGTCGTGCGTCGTCAGCTCACCGATGCCGACGACGGCGGTCGCGGTCATGCGTCCACCCACAGCGGCGCGATCGCGTCGGCGAGCAGCCGGCCGACGTCGCCCAGCACGTGGTGGCCGTCGCGCACGATCTCGCGGCCGCCCGAGATGACCGTCGTGATGTCGGCGGCGGTCGCCGCCAGCAGGACCTGCTCCGGCGCACACCCCGCCGTACGCGGGGAGGTGAGGTCGACGACGACGAGATCCGCACGCGCACCGACCTCGATGCGGCCGGCGTCGGGCCAGCCGAGCGAGGCGTGGTCGGTCGTCGCGGCGAGCAGGTCCGGCGGCCGCAGGCAGCCGCGACGCAGCACCCCGAGCCGCGCGGCGTGCTCGAGCGCGCGCGCCTCCAGAAGCGGGTCGACGACCGCGTGCTGGTCGCTGCCGAGGCTGAGCGGCACGCCGGCGGCGTGCAGCAGGTCGAACGGGCCGAGCCCGTCGCCGAGGTCGCCCTCGGTGGTCGGGCAGGCGCAGACGGTCGTGCCGCTCGCCGCGAGCAGCGCGACGTCCTGCGGCGTCAGGTGGGTGGCGTGGACCGCCGTCGTACGCGGCCCGAGCACGCCGTGGTCGGCGAGCAGCCGGGTCGGGCTCCGGCCGTAGAACGCCTCGCACGCGGCGTTCTCGGCGGGCTGCTCGGAAAGGTGCACGTGCCGCGGGGCACCGGGCAGGTCGACCGCGTCGAGCTCGGCGGCCGGCACCGCGCGGACCGAGTGGATCGCCGCGCCGACCCGGCAGCCGTCGCTCTCGCCGAGCAGCTCGACCCGAGCCCGCCAGGCGTCGGCCGAGCCGTCGGAGAACCGCTGCTGCACGGCGTCGGGCGGCCGGTGCCCCTGCTCGCTGAGATCGCCGGTGAGGTAGCAGGTGTCGAGCAGGGTCAGCCGCAGGCCCGCCTCCGCGGCGGCCTGACGGAGCGACTCACCCATCGCGTTCGGGTCGTCGTACGGCACCCCACCCGGCCCGTGGTGCAGGTAGTGGAACTCCCCCACCGCGGTGACCCCGGCCAGCGCCATCTCCGCGTACGCGGCCCGGGCGAGCGCGAGGTAGCTGTCCGGGTCGAGCCTCGCCGCGAGGGCGTACACGCTGCGCCGCCAGAACCAGAAGTCGCCGCCGCGGTCGTGGGTGCGGCCCCGCAGCGCGCGGTGGAAGGCGTGCGAGTGCGCGTTCGCGAAGCCGGGCAGCGCGAGCCCTCCGAGGCGGCTTCCCTCACCCGTTCCTACCGACGTGAAGCGGCCTTCGGAGATCTCCACGCAGACGTCGGTGGCGAGCCCGTCCGGGAGCCAGGCCCGGTCGAGGACGTACCTCATCGCGCGAGGTCCGCGACCACGGCGGCGAGAGCGTCGACGCCGGCGAGGCAGTCGGCCCGCTCGGCGTGCTCGTCGGGGGCGTGCGAGACGCCGGTCGGGTTGCGCACGAAGAGCATCGCCGCGGGGATGCCGGCTGCCGCGAGGATCCCGGCGTCGTGCCCGGCGCCGGTGCCGAGGACGGGTGCGTCGTCGAGCAGACCCGCGAGGCGCTGTACGAGCGGCGGGTGGAACGCCGTCGCGGCCGACCACGACTCGCACACCGCCTCGACTCCGCCGGCCGCGGCGACGGCGTCGGCCACCTCCCGGGCGTGCGGACCACGGGCGTCGAGCCAGGCCCGGACCAGCGACGGGATCGCGTTGACGCCGTTGGGCTCGACCGCGACCTTGCCGACCGTCGCGACGCAGCCGTGGGCAGTGGCCGCCGACCGGGCCGTGGTGATGACGGCGGCGAGGCGGAGCATCGGGTCGTCGCGGTCCTCGATCCGCGTGGTGCCGGCATGGTTCGCGCGGCCGGGCAGGTCGAGCCGCCAGCGGCCGTGTCCGACGATCGAGCTGCCGACGGCGACCGGCCGGTCGAGCTCGGCGAGGCCGCGGCCCTGCTCGACGTGCAGCTCCACGAACGTGCCGACGCGGGCGAGCGCCTCGTCGTCGCGCGCCGGCTCGAGATGCCCCATGGCCTCGGCCATCGTGATGCCGTCGGCGTCGCGCAGGGCGCGCCCGTCGAGCACACCGGTGAGCATCCGTGAGCCCGCGCAGGCGACGCCGAACCGCGCGCCCTCCTCGTCACCGAAGCACGCGATCCCGACCGGCATGCTCGGGCGGAAACCCCTGTCCCGCAGTGCATCCAGGGCGGCGAACGCCGAGACGACCCCGAGCGGACCGTCGTACGCACCGCCGTCGGGGACCGAGTCCAGGTGCGAGCCGACGACCACGCCGGGCTGGCCGGAACCCCACCAGGCCCACTGGTTGCCGCAGCGGTCGGTCACCAGGTCCAGGCCGCGCTCGGCCGCCTCGCCGGCGAACCACTCCCGCAGCAGCCGGTCCTCGGCGGTCCAGGCATAGCGGCGGTAGCCGCCCGACGGGGCGCGGCCGACCTCGAGCAGCGACGACCAGAGGTGCTCGAAGCTCATCCGCGCATCGGGATGGGGACGCCGGTCGCCTCGGCCACCTCGTCGGCAAGGTCGTAGCCGGCGTCGACGTGGCGGATCACGCCCATG
>CAJCIY010000285.1 GCA_903970495.1 Candidatus Melainabacteria bacterium
CCGGCGCACGCCACGACGGCGTGCAGTGCGACGGTCTCCATCGCCCACCCGCGCGATAACCAGACCGAGACGCTGACGGTCCGGACGACGCGGTCGGCGAAGACGACCGCCACGATCCACTACAAGACGTCGAAGCCGGTCAAGACCGCGACCGCCACCACCGCCGGCGTCGCGACGATCAGGTTCGACATCAGCCGGGCCACGTACGGCTACCGCGTCGTCGTCGACGTCACGACCTCGTCGCACCAGTCCTGCGCGGCGGCCTTCGTCCCGGAGAGGTAGCGGTCAGGCGGTCGGTGCCGCCTCGGCGGCGATCTGCTCGAAGCGGGCGCCCATCGCCGCGGCCAGCGCCGTCGCGCCGGACAGCGGCCGCACCATGACCATGAAGTCGTCGATGAGCCCGTCGTCATCGAAGTGCAGGAAGTCGCAGCCGGTCAGCTGCTTGCCGTCGACGGTCGCCTCGAACAGCAGCGCGAGGTCGGCGCCGCTGCCGATCTCGCGGACGTAGCGGAAGTCCTGGAAGACCTGCGAGACCGCCCGCAGGATCGCGTGCGTGATCGGCTTCCCCTCGTACGGCCGGAACGCCACCGGGCTGGTGAACCGGACGTCGTCGGCGAGCAGGTCGCCGATCGCCTCGAGGTCGTCGGCCTCGACCGCCGCGCGGAACGCGTTCATGCCCTGCTCCTGTCGTCGGTGACGGGACCGTCCTACCAGTCGGCAGGATGGATGAACGTCGCCGCCGGCCGGCCGAGCCACTGCGTGGTGCGCATGACCAGGTCCATGTCCGCCATCCGGGCCGTACGCAGGTTGGTCAGCCTGCTCGGCGTGCAGTCGAGCTCGAGCCCGAGCGCGGCCCAGGTCAGCCCGCGGTCGGTGCGCTCGGCGTCGAGCGCCGCGTGCAGCGCGGCGAGGTCCCACCGCAACCGGCTGTCGGGTCCGACGGTCGGCAGCGCGACCTCGCCGACATCGACGACCGGGCCGGTCAGGAACTCCTCGGGCGCGCGGCCGAGCCAGCGCAGCAGGAACAGCGCGTACTGGCAGGAGGTCGCGCCGCGGGCCCGCAGCCGCTGCAGCGCCCCGCCGCACATCGGGTGGTCGTCCGGCCGCTCGGCGTTCAGCTCCGACGACTGCTCCCACAGCTCGGTGGCGAGCGGGTACCACTCGAGCCCGTGCTCCTGGCGCTCCGCGTCGAGGGCGTCGAACAGCGCCACGCAGTCGAAGACCGGCAGGGTCTGCACACGCCGAGGGTAGCGAGATCCCGGCGGTCGGGCGCGCCACGCCCGCGTCCGAACTCCGCTGCGCGGGTGACGTCTGCCGCGCAGCGCCTGGACCTATCTAGAAAAGGTCACCCGGTCGGCGAATACAGCGGATATGTCCTGGGTCGAACGGACTAGGGACAGCTCGTCCCATGTCTGCTGGAGGCACCGTGCTCATCGGTCAGGACCGACGCCCACGCACCACCCCGTCCGCGGGAGCCGTCCGCCGGTTCGGGATCCTGGGCCTGGTCGCCGGCGCCTGCGTGGCCATGGCCGCCCTCATCCCCGGCGGCGCGCAGGCGGCGCCGTCCGGCAGCAGCACGGCGCAGGCGGCGAACGTCGAGCTCGGGGCAGCGGCCGGCGTCGCTCCCACGCTGGCCACCGTCCTGGCCGAGCTGAAGGTCTCGGCGGCGACCCCGCTCGTCGACGCGCCGGCCGCGGCCGGCTCGCGTACCTCCACGGTCGGCCTCGGGGCCAGCGCCGCGACGCTCGCGGCCGTGTCCACCGGTGCGGTGAGCGCCACCTCGACGCGGACGACGTCCGGTACGTCGGCCACCTCGTCGGTGGCGGGAGCGCACGTCACGCTGCTCGACACGAACGTGCTCTCCACCGGCGTCATCACCAGCAGCGCGACGTGCACGGCGGGCGCGACCCCGACGGCCGCCGCGCAGGCCCTCGGCGTCACCGTCGGCGGCAGGACCCTGAACGCGACGGTCGGCGCGAGCGCCGCGGTCGCCGTCAAGCTGACCGGGCTCACCGACGCGAGCGTCGAGGTGACCGTCGCGTCCCCGCACTCGGTCACGGCGACCACGGCCACGGCCACCGGTCTGCAGGTGACCCTCGCGCTGCGCGGCAAGCTCGCCGGTCTCACCGACGTGGACATCCCGCTCGGCTCGGTGGCGCTCGCCACGAGCACGTGCGTCACGCCCGCGGCAGGCACGGTCACGACGGCGCCCACGCTGACCGGGCTGACGCCGACGGCCGGTCCGACCCGCGGCGGCCAGACCATCCACCTCACGGGTACGGGCTTCACGCCCGGCACGACGGTCGCCGTCGACGGCACGGCCGCGACCGACGTCCAGGTCGCGAGCCCAACCTCCCTGACGGCGGTGACGCCGGCGCACGCCGCCGGTCCGGTCCAGGTAACGGTGACCACGACCGCGGGCACCTCCGGGCCGCTCGACTACACGTACGTGCCGCCCGCGATCACGGGCATCGACCCGGCGCAGGGCCCGACCGCGGGTGGTCAGGTCGTGACGATCTCGGGGTCGGGCTTCGAGCCCAGCTCGACGGTGACGATCGGCGGTGCGCCGGCGACGGCCGTGTCGGTGAACGCGGCGGGCACGGCGATCACCGCGACGACACCGGCGGGCACTGCGGGTCCGGCCGACGTCGTGGTCAGCGCGACCGGGACGCCGACGGCCACGCTCGCGGACGGCTACACCTACCTCGCCCCGACGGGCACCTCGATCCGCCCGGCGCAGGGCCCGACCTCCGGTGGTCAGGTCGTGACGATCTCGGGGTCGGGCTTCGGCCCGGGCTCGACGGTGACGATCGGCGGCGCGCCGGCCACGGGCGTGTCGGTGAACGCGGCGGGCACGGCGATCACTGCGACGACCCCTGCGGGTCCGGCGGGACCGGCCGACGTGGTGGTCAGTGACACGGGCAGCCCGACGGTGACCCTGGCGGGTGGCTACACGTACGTGCCGCCGGCGATCTCGGGCATCGACCCGGCGCAAGGCCCGACCGCGGGTGGTCAGGTGGTGACGATCTCGGGGTCGGGCTTCGGCCCGGGCTCGACGGTGACGATCGGCGGCGCGCCCGCGACGGCCGTGTCGGTGAACGCGGCGGGCACGGCGATCACCGCGACGACCCCTGCGGG
>CAJCIY010000286.1 GCA_903970495.1 Candidatus Melainabacteria bacterium
CGCCCGGATCCGGGCGGCGAGCCGGGCGAGCTCGATCACGTCGGGGTCGGTCAGCACCATCTCGCGGCCGTCGACCGTGACGCTGCTGGCCGGGCCGTCGGGCAGAGGCCACGTCACGGCGATGCGTACCTGCACCGGTTCGGCCGATGGCTGGTCGGCGGGCAGGAACGTCACGACCTCGCCGCTCAGCTCGACGCGCCAGCCGACGCCCAGCCAGGCGGCGGCGTGGTCGGTCCACCAGCGGTCGTCGGGCTCGAGGCCGAGCAGCTCGGCGGCCCGGCGCCGGGTCAGCGCGAGGGCCGGTCGGCCCTGCGTCGTCGCCTCGTCGAGCAGCGTCAGCAGCGGCAGCGGTGTCGCCGCGTCAGCCGAGCCGGCCACGGCACAGCCCGAGGACGGCCAGCGCGATGTCGGCGCCGGCATCGCCGAAGTCGTCGACGTAGGCGCCGACGATCTCGTTCTCCCGCGCGTGCTGGATGCCGGGCCGGCCCTCGGCCTTGCGCAGCGCCTGGACCTGCCTGCTGGTCGCGACGCGCTGCGCGATGAGGGTGCGGATGTGGCTGTCGATCGCGTCGATGCGGGCGCGGCCCTCGGCCACGTCCGCGACGGCGGGGGTCAGCAGGTCGGGGCTCAGCGAATCGGGGCTCAGCGAATCGGTGCTCACGGGTGCTCCTCGGGTGTCGGGGTGCCCCGGCGCGGATCCGTCCCTCGCCGGGGACGGATCTGGGTCGCGTACTAGCGCGCGAAGACCGGCCCTGTGCCTGCGAACGCGTAGGCATAGGCGAAGACGAAGCGCGGGTACGCGCGACCGGTCACGGCATCGAGTATGCCAGGCTCCCTCGCCGTGGACCACGCGCTTGCCGGCATCGACGCGAAGTTCGACCACGTCGCGGTCGGCGGCGCGTCGCTCGACCCGATGCTTGCGCTCTACCGCGACGTGCTCGGCGGCCGGCCCATCGGCGGCGGCCGCAACGTCGTGCTGGGCTTCCGGACGGTGCAGCTCGGGTTCCCCGGTGGCCGGCACCTGGAGCTGCTCGCACCGGTCGAGGGGTCGACGTTCCTCGACTCGTTCCTGCGGCGGTCGGGCGGCCTCGGCGGTCTGCACCACGTCACGTTCACGGTGCCGTCGGTCGAGCTGGCGCTCGAGGTGCTGCACGACCGCGGGTACGAGACCTTCGGCGAGCGACCCGACGACCCGCAGTGGGCCGAAGCGTTCGTCCACCCTCGCGACGCCGGCGGGGTGCTGCTGCAGATCGCGACGCCGGGGGATGGCAGCGAGTGGGGCGAGCAATGGGAGCCCGAGCCGTAGGTCCGCCCAGTTGCCTGCGGCCGGTAGGCTGTCTCGGCGCCAGCACTCGTAGCTCAACGGATAGAGCATCTGACTACGGATCAGAAGGTTGGGGGTTCGAATCCCTCCGAGTGCACCAGGAAAGCCCAGCTCAACGGCGGGTTAGCCAGCAGCTAGCGCCGGTCAGGGCCCGAATGACTGCCACTTGACTGCCAATCGGGCACACCCGTGTGACCTGCACGGGTAGGTCGTGCCTGCGTTCGATGTCGTCGGCGCCTAGCTTCGAGGGGACCAGCACCGCGTCGCGATACCGAAGTTCAGGCGACCTGCCTCTCCGCGCCTCGCCGTTGCAAGCAACGGAGATCACGTCCTGGCGGAACTCCACCGGAAAGGGCTTCGGGGTGCTGACGACCCTTCCAGCCACTCCTCACGCCTGGGGGTAGGACTCGACTGCACCGGGGGGCACACCCGCGGCGAGGCGGTCTACGGAGGGCCATGCGGCCTGGACGATGAGGCTGCTATCCACTCGACCGCGTTCCGGACCGCTCGGTGGCGTGGCTGGGGTGCGCCATCGCTGGGGTCGACCCGCGGGAGACGGCAACTTTCTCGACCTCCGGTGCGTGAGACGGGTGGAAAACAGCCGCGGGAGGGGGACCTGTGCGGGACAGCGAGGTGCGGGCGTTCGAGGCGTCCGTCGCGGGGGCGACCGCCCTACGAGATGACGGATCCCACTCGCTTCCGGCGCTGATGGCTCGCATGGACTAGTCACGAAAGCGACACCCAGGCGACGGGCGCCTGCTGTTCTCGGGCTCATGTCCCCGGTACGGAGCTCGCAGTCCTATGGTCCGCAGTTTGTCGGGCGGCCCAGATCTGGTGGGCGCCGAAGGATCGTCGTGGCGGCGGCGCTAGCACTGGCCGGCTTCGCCGTGGTGACGCAGCACTCGACGGCAGGTGCTGCCTACCCGACACGGAACGACTTCGCGTACGCGGCGCTCCCGGACGGGAGCGTCACGCAGGTGACGGACAGCGGGCGGGCGATCGTGGCGACCAACACGTCGTCTCCTGCGGTGTGGGATCACGGGGCCAGCACCCCGCTGCAGGCAGCCACACCCCCCGCGGGCGACACGACCGAGCAAGTGAACCTGCGGCTGAACACATCCGGCACGGTGGTCGGCGAGGAGTACGTCGACGATCCGAGCACGTACCAGACCGTGGAGGACGTCGGGGAGACCTGGGCGCCGTCCGGTTACGACAAGCAGCCGACCACGTTCGCGTTGGCGCGCGGCGAGACCCTGGTCGCGGAGAACGACTTCGGGCAGCTGGCCATCAACATCGCATCGCCCGAAGCCGGCGATTCTGCTGAGATCACCTCGGCCAACGGGGCGGATCCGAAAACGGTGCCCGGCGTCACGGAGATAGTGGCTTTGAGCAACACCGGTTTCCTGGGTGCTACCGCCTCAGGTGTGTACGTCCTAGGAAGCGTGGCCACGTTCGCCCTCACACCGCTGGACTTCAACCCGAACGGACTGTCGAACAACGGGTGGATCGCCGGCAACCGAAGCAACGGCGTGAGCCTCGTGCGTTCACCCTCCGGTGTGGAGACGACCGTCCCAGTCAAATACGCAGGCCCGGTGGACGACGCGGGTGACGTCCTCGGCGTGGGCACGGACAGCTACGGCGCCTACGTGCCTTTCGGTTCATCGACAGCAACCTCACTGAAGGACCTACTCCCCGCAGGTACGACCGGCAACGCAACTGGCGCCGCCCTCTCCGGCGCAGGCATCATCGCCGGGACCGTGACGACCGGCCAGTACACCTACCACGGGTTCGAGCTGACGCCCGGCGCCGCACAGCTGACGGTCAGCGGCCTCACCCTGAACCCGACGAACCCGACCGCCGACGACAAGACCGTGACCGCGACGCTCTCCGTGCGCAACGACTTCTCCGACACCGTGACGGCGGTGACTCCGACCCTGACCTCGTCCGACCCCTCGATCCTGGCGGTCGCGTCGGGACCGTCACCGAAGGCCGACGTGAGCCTCGCGAGCGGCGCGACCGCGACGTTCACCTACACGACGAGCCCGAAGAAGGCGGGGACGGTCAAGCTCCAGCCCGGCGCCACCGCCACCGACTCCGGCGGCCGCCTAGTCACCGCCCCCGCGGTCCCACCGCTCACCGTCACGCTCAACCCGGATGACCTGTCCACCGTGCTGACCGCCCTCCCGAAGTCGCCCGCCGCCATGCAACCGACAACGGTCACTGCGACGCTCACCAACATCACGACCAAGAACCTCACCGCGCTGACACCCGCGCTGACCGCCGAGCCTGCTGCGGGCCTGACCATCGGGAACCCGACACCGACGACGATCCCCACCCTCGCGCCACACGCGTCGGCGACGGTGACGTGGCCGGTGACCACCACGACCAACGGCACCTACACGCTCACCAGCGCGATCGACCTCACCGACCCCGACACCGGCGACCAGACCGACGAGGCCACTCTCCCGCTCACCGTCGGCAGCGGCGACATCGTCGTCAACGAGACCGACGACACCCCCCTGCCGGCGGACGCCACCACCTGCGACGTAGACCCGAACACCGACGGCGACCAGTGCACCCTCCGCGCGGCGATCATGCTCGCGAACGGCCTCGACGGTCCCCAGCGGATCACCTTCGACATCCCGAGCGCGGGAATGCCGCAGATCGCACCTGCGACGCCGCTGCCCGCGGTGACCGGGACCGTCAGCATCGACGGGACTTCCCAGACCGGCGGTTGGGTCCAGCTCGACGGCAGCGCGGCTGGCACCAGCGACGGGCTCGTCCTCAGCGGCGCCGACGAGTCAGCGAGCGGTCTCGCCGTGACCAACTGGAAGTCCGCCGGGATACGGCTCGAGCACTCCGGCGAGACCGTCTCCGGCGACCGAGTCGGCAGCGCCGACGGCCTCACCGCCGCCCCGAACGGGATCGGCGTCCGCGTCGAGGCCGCCGCAAGCGTCGGCGGCACCACTGGGACAAGCCCGACAGCGTGCACGGGCGACTGCGACCTGATCTCGGGCAACCACGTCGCCGGCGTCCAGGTCTGCGGAGCGGCCGGAAGCGGCGCTCGCATCGTCGGTGACTGGATCGGACCCAACCTGCCGGGAACTGCGGTGCTCGACAACGGGACCGGTGTGCAGGTCGGCCCCGACCTCGAACCGACCACCCTTTCCTGCCCGACCGGCGGCAGTCAGCCGCAAGGCGTGCAGGTCGGCGGCTCAGCCGCCCTCATCGGCGCAGCCCCCGGCAACGTCATCTCCGGGAACGACGCTGGCATCCAGAGCGCGCAAGCAGCGACCACCACCGTCCGCGGGGACCTCATCGGAACCAACCCTGCCGGCACCGCCGCACTGCTGAGCGCCACCTCTCGCGGCCTCGCCGTCGGCGTCGATGGCTATGGCCTCACCGTCGGGGGCAACGATCCATCCGACCGCAACGTCATCAGCGGCATGGCCACGAACCCCGGCGCCCCGTACACCGGCCTGGCCGTGAACTCACGCATCGCCAGCACCGGCGTCCGTCTGTCCTCCGGCCTGGTCGCCGGCAACTACATCGGCACCGACATCACCGGTACCCACCCGCTCGACAACGGCGTCGGCGTTCGCCTCTACGGAGGAACGGTCCGCGGCAACGTCGTTTCCGGCAACTACAGCGGCGTACTCGCCTACACCCCCCCGAGCGCCAGTACCTTGATCGTCGCGAACCGGATCGGTACAGCCGCCGATGGTCTCGCTGCGCTCCCCAATCACGAAGGGGTCTACGCCACCGCGGGAGGCAGCGACGACGGCAGCGTCATCGTCGGCGGCAGCCGCCCGGTCGGGGACCGCGCGTGCGACGGGCCATGCAACCTGATCTCCGGCAACGACCAGTTCGCCGTCGGCGACGCGACCGTCGTGCAAGGCAACTTCATCGGCACCGACATCACCGGCACCCGCCCGGTCCCGAACGCGACCTCCGACCGCTTATTCGTGAAGGGAGCTGTGTTCCTCTCCACCACCGTCGGAGGAGCGAGCGCAGCGGTCGACGGCACCTGCGACCAGGCGTGCAACCTCATCAGCGGCAACAAGAACGTCTTCGCCATCGATGACGACGGACCCATTCGCGGCAACCTGATCGGATCCACCTCCACCGGAGCGCCGATGCCGAACGCGGCAGGGGTGCGGGCCGAAGCCGGCCAGACCATCGGCGGTGACGCCACCGGAGACGGGAATCGCATCGCCGACAACGCCGG
>CAJCIY010000287.1 GCA_903970495.1 Candidatus Melainabacteria bacterium
TCGCCGGGCGGTTCCGCGCCGGTCGCGTACTTCAACGCGAAGCCCGCCTCGACGTACTACGGCTCGACCCCGGCGACCGACCAGCCGACCTCCCCGGTCCTGTCCGGCGACGCCTCGACGACCAAGCCGTACATCGTCAGCGGCTACACCCCGCCGCAGATCCGCGGCGCCTACGGCGTCGACCAGGTCACGCAGACCGGCCTGGGAGTCACCGTCGGCGTGGCGCTGTTCTACGACGGGCCTGACGTGTCCTCCGACCTGACGAAGTTCAGCAACGCCTACAGCCTGGCGGCGCCGGACTACACCGACCTCAGCCCCGAGAACGAGGGCACCGACCTCGCCATCGGCAACATCCCCGTGCTCGACCCGCTGGACGCCGAGGGTGAGCAGACCCTCGACGTCGAGGCGATCCACCAGATGGCGCCGGATGCGGCGATCGACTACAGCGGCGCGGTCGCGCCCGAGGACCCGACCATCTACGCGGCCCTCGACGTGCTGATCGCCAAGGGCGTCGACGACATCAACAACAGCTACGGCGGCACGGGCGATACCGACGCCGCGGACGCAGCGGTGTTCCAGCAGCTCGTCACCGGTCCCGCCGAGACGATGGGGGTGGGCCTGAACTTCTCCTCCGGAGACTCCGCCGACCACGTCGCGTCCGACTCGGCGCGGGAGGCCGACTTCCCCGCCACGAGCGACGAGGTGACCGCGGTCGGCGGCACCCTGCTCGAGGTCGGCAAGGACAACGACTACGAGGGTGAGGCGTACTGGGGGACCTACAGCGCGTCGCTGTCCTCGGACGGCAAGTCCTGGGGGACCTTCTACTCCCAGGCCAGCGGCGCCGGCGGCGGCGGCGGCGTGAGCACCGAGTACGCCGAGCCGACCTGGCAGAAGGGGGTGGTCCCGGACGAGGAGACCGAGAACGCCGACACCGGGGTCGGAGAGGGTGAGAGCTCGGGTACGGGTGTCACGATCGCGGGCCGGGTGCTCCCCGACGTCGCCATGCTCGCCGACTCGACCACCGGCCTCCTGGTCGGCGAGACGCAGCTGCCCGACGTCGGATCCGACGGCACCACGGCCAGTGCCACCCCGACCTACAGCTACTACCGGATCGGTGGCACCTCGGTCTCCTCGCCGCTGTTCACCGGGATGATGGCGCTGGTCGACCAGGCCATCGGGAAGAGCGCCGGCTTCGTCAACCCCACGATCTACCCCTTCGAGGCCAGCGGCCACGGCGCGTTCCGGGACCCGCAGATCGGCCGTACCGCAACCGGCTCCAGGCTGGGAAGCACTGCCGCACAGATCGAGTCGAACTGCACCTCGGCCGGGGTGTGCGCCGGAGCGGGACCGGGAGTCGTTCCGGTCGTCGCGGAGGTCCGTTCCGACTACACCGACACCGCGAACGATGGCATCGCTACCGTCACCTCCGGTTCGGCCGGGCTCGGCCTGAAATCGACGGTCACGCCGGGCAACCCTGTCGAGTACCACCTGCGCGGGCAGGGCATCCTCGGCACGCTCGAGGACCTCCCGGGCTACGACGACTCGACCGGTCTCGGCTCGCCGGACGCGCCGAACTTCATCGCCGCCTTCGAGGCAGCCACCGGCACGACGCCGGTCCAGACTCCCGAGGTGCCCACGCCCGTCCTGATCCTCGGCGTCGGTCTCGTGGTCCTCGGACTCGACGTCTCCCGGCGCCGGCTCCGCCGGCGGCGCGTGGCTGTGTGACGGGAGAGCCCGCCCGGGTAGATGGGGAGCTTCGGCCTCACGGACCACCGCTGAGGACGTACACGACGTAGTGGTCGTCCCACTCGTGCAGGTAGAGGACCGTCGGGACGGAGAGGTCGGGCCGCACGGCTTCGAACGTCTGCCCGAGTGGCAGGTGTCCGACCACATGCAACGCGGCAGGGCTCGGCAGGTCGGCCTGCGTCCGCGTCAGGCTCTCGGACTCGCGGTCGTAGTCACGTCCCATCAGATGGACGCGTCCCGGACCCCACCACCAGTCGGTCGAGCGGTACTGCAGCGTCAGGGCCGCGAACACCAGCAGCAGCACCCCGATGGCGCCGAGCACAGCGCGGCGGACCCGGTGACCGTTCCGCGACCGGACGCCGCGGACCAGACGCAGGCTCTGCGTGCTCACGTCCGGGATGGTCTCAGCGGGCCGTCTCCTAGACCAGGGACGACCGCGTCGCCTGCAGCCAGGCGATGTCCATGCGGTACGCGAGGTCGTGACCCTCGAGGCGTTGGACGGACGTCGGTTTGAGACCGCCGATGATCGCGAGGCTCCGCTCCAGCTGCCCGACGATCAGGTCCAGGACGGCCGTGACGTCCGGCTCCCCGTACGCCTCGAGGAAGCCGTGCAACCGCCGCCGCACCGTGGCGACCTCCGGCGGCGGCGTGTCCCACTGCTCCCACAGACCGGTGCGTGCAGGGGCGCCACCCGGTACGCAGCCGAGGCGACGTCCCACAGCCGCGGCCCGGGCCCGGCGAAGTCGAAGTCGATGACGGCCACCGGAGCCGCCTCGACGAAGAGCAGGTTGCACGGCGAGAAGTCGCCGTGGCAGAGGACCTCCGGCGGACCGGGCGTCGGCCACCGCGGCGACCAGCTGGCGCCCGGCGGCAGGGTGAAGCCGCTCATCGCCGCCTGCAGCTCGAGGAGCAGACGCGCACAGTCAGCAGGGACGCTCTCCACCCAGAACCAGCCGGCCGGCGGGTAGGACAGCACCTCCCCCGGCAGCCACCGCAGCACCTCGACGTCACCGTCGACACCGAGGACCTCGGGGCAGGCGGTGAAACCCTGGCCCCGGAGGTGCCCCAGCAGTCCGTGCACCGTAGGTGTCCACGGACCCATCCGGCGGCGGACCGTGTCCCCGCGCCGGACAACCCCGCTGAGGTGCCCGCCGGTCAGAGGCTCGTCCACCGCCTCATCCTCCGGCCGCTCGCGACGCGCTTTCCGGTGGACGTCCGGTCGAGCCGGTCACGGGTGGGCCGGGTGACCACAGGCGGCGCCACGCCCAGAGCGAGACGTAGACGAGGGTGACGAGCGCGGGGACCTCGATCAGCGGGCCCACGACGCCGGCGAGGGCCTCGCCGGAGGTGACGCCGAAGACCCCGACGCAGACCGCGATCGCCAGCTCGAAGTTGTTGCCGGCGGCCGTGAACGCGAGGGTCGCGGTCCTGGGGTAGCCGAGGCCGAGCCGCCGGCCGAGGGCGAACCCGCCGCCGAACATGATCGCGAAGTACACCAGCAGCGGCAGCGCGATCCGCGCGACGTCGCCGGGCCGGGCGGTGATCGTGTGCCCCTGGAGGGCGAACAGCACGACGATCGTGAACAGCAGGCCGTAGAGCGCCACCGGCCCGATCCGCGGCAGGAACCGTGCCTCGTACTGGTCGCGGCCCATCGTCCGTTCGCCGACGGTGCGGGTCACCCAGCCGGCGACGAGAGGTACGCCGAGGAAGACCAGCACGGACGCGGCCGTCCGCCCGAGGCCGACATCGATGTCGGTGTGCCGAAGGCCGAGCCAGCCGGGCAACAGGTGCAGGTAGAAGTAGCCGAGCCCGGCGAAGGCGACGATCTGGAAGACGGCGTTGATCGCGACCAGGACGGCGGCGGCCTCGGTGTCACCGCAGGCCAGCTCGTTCCAGATCAGCACCATGGCGATGCAGCGGGCCAGCCCGACGATGATCAGCCCGGTCCGGTAGGCCGGCAGGTCGGGGAGCAGCAGCCAGGCCAGCGCGAACATGACCGCCGGGCCGACGATCCAGTTCAGGAGCAGCGACGCCGCGAGGAGCCGTCGGTCGCCGGTGACGCGGCGGGTGTCGGTGTAGCGGACCTTCGCCAGGACCGGATACATCATCAGCAGCAGCCCGACGGCGATCGGGAGGCTGACGCCGCCGACCTGGACCGCATCGAGGTCGGCG
>CAJCIY010000288.1 GCA_903970495.1 Candidatus Melainabacteria bacterium
CCGGAAGCGTCCGGGACCGCGGGAGCGTTCGCGCCCTCCCGCCCCGACCTGCGGGGCGGAAACTGGGTGGAGCCGCCGGTCGCGCGCCGACATGGCGCCAGGCGGCAGCCACGTCGAGTGCGATCGGTTTCCCGCACCGGCCGGCTCCGCGAGCAACGCGCATCCCGGAACGGGTGCCGTGTCTCGAGGGAAGGTCGGAAGGCGAAGATCCGGGAACCCACCGAAGTGGGGCCGGAGGAGAACGCCCGTCCGGTACGAGTCAAGAGTACCGCCCGCCGTGCCGCGTGCACAACGACGGGCCCGGCTCGGCGGGTCTCGGACCCGTCAGAGCTGGGTGGCACCCGCGTCGTCGATGGGCAGCACGGTCGCCGTCATGCCCCGCTGTGCCTGTGCCGCAGCCCTTTCGGCCTCGGCGGTGGACGCCACCAGGGCCAGCACGCTCGGCCCGCTGCCGGACAGCATCGCCGCGACGCCCGCGTCGCGCAGCGCGTCGAGCTGCCGGGCCGTACGGGGCTGCGCGGCCAGGCGCGCCGGCTGGTGCAGCTCGTCGGCGGTGGCGGCCGCGAGCAGCGACGGGTCGCGGCGCAGCGCGTGGACGAGCAGCGCGGACCGCGACGCGGTGCGGGCCGCGACCCCGTACGGGACCTCGTCGGGCAGCAGCGCCCGCGCCGTCCTCGTCGACTGCTTCGAGGACCCGGGCACGAAGACCACGGCCTGCAGCGCTTCGTGGCGGTCGAGGCGTACGGCCTTCGGCTGGCCGGCCTCGTCGACCCAGGCCGCGGTCGCGCCGCCGAGCAGGGCTGCGGCGACGTTGTCGGGGTGGCCCTCCATCGCCGTCGCCAGCCGCAGCGCGTCCTCGTCCGGCATCCCGCCGAGGGTGACCGCGCGGGCGGCGCAGATGCCGGCGACGATCGCGGCTGCCGACGAGCCCAGTCCGCGGCTCTGCGGGATGCGGTTGGCGCAGACAACCTCGAGGCCGCGCGGCTGGCCCCCGAGCAGGGCGAAGGTCTCCCGCATCGCGACGACCACGAGGTTGCGCTTGTCGCGGCGGAGCGTGTCGGCGCCCTCCCCGGCGAGGTCGACGGTGAGCCCCGAGTCGGTCACGCGGACCGCGACGACGTCGTGCAACCCGAGGGCGAGCCCGAGGCTGTCGAAGCCGGGCCCGAGGTTGGCGCTCGTCGCCGGGACGCGTACCTGCGCGACCCCGCCGCGGAAGCTCGGCATCAGGGGCGACCGCTGCAGCGCAGCCGGTTCACGCCAGGCCCAGCAGCGAGGCGGCCGCCGTCGCGTCGACCGGCACCTTCTGCGGCGCGGCCGCGCCGGAGATCGCCCACTCGGGGTCCTTCAGGCCGTGGCCGGTCACCGTGCACACGACGGTCGACCCGGGCTCGAGGCCGGGAGCGATCTCGAGGAACCCCGCGACGCTGGCCGCGGAGGACGGCTCGACGAACACCCCCTCCGCACGGGCCAGCAGCCGGTACGCGGCGAGGATCGCCCGGTCGGTCACCGCGCGGATGTCTCCTCCCGACTCGTCGCGGGCCGCGATCGCCTGCGTCCACGACGCCGGGTTGCCGATGCGGATCGCCGTCGCGATCGTCGAGGGCGCCCGCACCGGCTCGCCCCGGACGATCGGCGCGGCGCCCGCGGCCTGCACGCCGTGCATGACCGGACGCTGCGTCGTGACGCCGTCCGCGGCGTACTCGCTGTAGCCGAGCCAGTAGGCGGTGATGTTGCCGGCGTTCCCGACCGGGAGCACGTGGTGGTCCGGCGCGCGGCCGAGCGCGTCGCAGACCTCGAACGCCGCCGTCTTCTGACCCTGGATCCGGACCGGGTTGACGCTGTTGACGAGCGTCACTGGGTAGTCCACCGCGAGCTTCTGCGCCAGCTCCAGGCAGTCGTCGAAGTTGCCGTCGACCTGCAGCAGCGTCGCGCCGTGGACCAGTGCCTGGGCGAGCTTGCCGAGCGCGATCTTGCCGGCCGGCACCAGCACGGCGCAGGTCAGCCCGGCACGGGCCGCGTACGCGGCGGCCGACGCCGACGTGTTGCCGGTCGACGCGCAGATGACCGCCTTCGAGCCCTCCTCGACGGCGCGGGTCAGCGCCATCGTCATGCCGCGGTCCTTGAACGAGCCGGTCGGGTTGTCGCCCTCGACCTTGAGGTGCACGTCGAGCCCGGTACGCGCCGACAGCTCCGCCGCCGGCAGCAGCGGCGTGCCGCCCTCGCGCAGCGTGACGACCGGCGAGTCGTCGGTCACGGGCAGGCGCTCGCGGTACTCCTCGATGATGCCGCGCCACTGGTGGGTGCCCAGGCTCTCCGTCACAGCTCGCCACCCTCGACCCGCAGCACCGACCGGACCGAGCGGACGGCGTCGAGGTGGCGCAGGTCCTCGACGGTCGCGGCGAGGTCACCGTCGCGCGCCGCGTGGGTCACGAGCACGAGCGACGCGTCGCCGCCCAGGCCCTCCTGCCGGACCGTACGGATCGACACGTCGCGCTGCGAGAACGCGGCGGCCACGGCCGCCAGCACGCCCGGCCGGTCCGCGACGTCGAGCGACACGTGGTAGCGGGTGATCGTGTCGGCCATCGGGAGCACCGGCAGCTCGGCGTGCCGGGACTCGGCCGTGCCGGGCCGGCCCTCGGCGACCGCGCGCGCGACGGTCACCAGGTCGCCGAGCACGGCGCTGGCGGTCGGCGCTCCCCCGGCGCCTCGGCCGTAGAACATCAGCGAGCCGGCCGACTCGGCCTCGACGAAGACCGCGTTGAACGCGTCGCCGACGCCGGCCAGCGGATGCGCGCGCGGCACCATCGCCGGGTGGACGCGGACCGAGATGCCCTCCTCGCCCCGCTCGCAGACGCACAGCAGCTTGATCGTCGCCCCGGTCGCGCGGGCGCTGGCGATGTCGGCGGCGGTCACCTCGGTGATGCCCTCGCGGTGGACCTGGTCGCCGGTCACGGTCGTGTGGAACGCCAGGCTCGCGAGGATCGCGGCCTTGTACGCGGCGTCGAAGCCCTCGACGTCACCGGTCGGGTCCGCCTCGGCGTACCCCAGCGCGGTGGCCTCCTCGAGGGCGTCGTCGAAGCTCGCGCCGGTGGCGTCCATCCGCGACAGGATGTAGTTGGTGGTGCCGTTGACGATGCCGAGCACCCGGTGCACGCGGTCGCCGGCGAGCGACTCGCGCAGCGGCCGCAGCAGCGGGATCGCCGCACCGACGCTGGCCTCGTAGTAGAGGTGCGCACCGCTGCCCGCCGCCGCGTCCTGCAGAGCGGCAGCCGCCTCGGCGAGCAGCGCCTTGTTGGCCGTCACGACCGACTTGCCGGCGGCGAGCGCCGACAGCAGCCAGCCGCGCGTCAGCTCTACCCCGCCGACGAGCTCGACCACGACGTCGACGTCGGGCCGGATGACCAGCGCCGCCGCGTCCTTGGTGAACAGCGCCGGGTCGACCGGCAGGTCCCGGACGCGGTCGGGCCGGCGGACGGCGACGCCCCGCAGCTCGAGCGGCGCGCCGACCCGGGCGGCGAGCTCGTCGCCCTGCTCGGCCAGCAGCCGCAGCACCTCGGTGCCCACCGTGCCCGCGCCGAGCACCGCGATCCCTATCGCCCGCCTCATGACACGTCCAGCGCGAGCAGGTCGGCCTCGGTCTCCCGGCGTACGAGCACCCGGGCCTCGCCGCCCCGCACCGCAACGACCGGCGGACGCGGCACGTGGTTGTAGTTGCTGGCCATCGAGTAGTGGTAGGCGCCGGACGCCGGCACCGCGAGCAGGTCGCCGGGCCGCAGGTCGGCGGGCAGCGGGACGTCGTGGACCACGATGTCCCCGCTCTCGCAGTGCTTCCCGGTCACGGTCACCGGCCGCAGCGGGGCGTCCGAGGCGCGCGAGGCGAGCACCGCCGTGTAGTGGGCGTCGTACAGCGCGGTCCGGATGTTGTCGCTCATCCCGCCGTCGACGGACACGTAGGCGCGGAGGCCGGGGAGGTCCTTGACGGTGCCGACCTCGTACAGGGTCACGGTGGTGGGGCCGGCGATCGCGCGGCCGGGCTCGACGGCGAGCCGCGGCACCGCGAGGCCGGCGGCCGCGCACTCCTTGGCCACCAGGTGCTGCAGCCGCTCGGCGACCTCGCCGACCGGCAGCGGCGCGTCGGCGGACGTGTAGGCGATGCCCAGCCCGCCGCCGAGGTCGAGCTCGGGCAGCTCGAGGCCGTGCTCGCGCGAGATCGCCGCCAGGAAGCCCACCATCCGGTGTGCCGCGAGCCCGAAGCCGGCCGTGTCGAAGATCTGCGAGCCGATGTGGGCGTGCAGGCCGACCAGCTCCAGCGCGGGCGTGCCGATGACCCGGCGCACCGCGTCGGCGGCCGCGCCCGACGCGAGCGAGAACCCGAACTTCTGGTCCTCCTGCCCGGTCGCGACGTACTCGTGGGTGTGGGCCTCGACGCCGGGCGTGACTCGGACCAGCACCCGCTGGTGCGCGCCGAGGATGGCCAGCCGGTCGATCTCCTCGACGCTGTCGACGACGATCCGCCCGACGCCGGCGGCGACGGCCCGCTCGAGCTCGGAGACCGACTTGTTGTTGCCGTGGAAGGCGATCCGCTCGGCCGGGAAGCCGGCCGCCAGCGCGACCGCGAGCTCGCCGCCCGTGCACACGTCGAGGGAGAGACCCTCCTCGGCGACCCACCGGGCGACGGCCGTGCAGAGGAACGCCTTGCCGGCGTAGTAGACGTCGCCGCCCGCGAAGGCGCGCTGCCAGTCGCGGCAGCGGCTGCGGAAGTCGCTCTCGTCGAGCACGAACGCCGGCGTCCCCTGCTCGCGGGCGAGGTCCGTCACCGCGATGCCGCCGAGGTGCAGCACGCCGCCGACGAGCTGCGCGGACGCGGGCCAGACGGCGGGATCGAGGCTCACATCCGCTCCGGCGCCGAGACGCCGAGCAGACCGAGGCCGGTCACGAGCGCGATCCGCACCGCCTGCCAGAGCAACAGACGTGCGTACGTCGTGGGCGTCACCTCTTCGTCGCCCCGGGGCAGCACCCGGCACTCGTCGAAGAACCGCTGCGCCGACCGGG
This sequence comes from Candidatus Melainabacteria bacterium, assembly GCA_903970495.1. Taxonomy (GTDB): domain Bacteria; phylum Actinomycetota; class Actinomycetes; order Mycobacteriales; family CAJCIY01; genus CAJCIY01. The sequence goes on from CAJCIY010000288.1 coordinate 5,053, forward strand.
CGAGGAGCTCCTCGAGGTAGCGCGCGAGCCGGTGCGGCTCCCGCAGCTCGGCGGCGGCCGCGACGACCCGCGGCAGCTCGGCGAGCGCGAGCAGCAGCTCCTGCTCGCGGGGGTGGGTCAGCAACGAGACGTCGACGTCGTCGTTCGAGGCGGGCATTGCGAGGCCCATCTCGGCGGCGCCGCGGGCGATCGAGGCGGCACGGACCGCGGCGTACTGGACGTAGAAGACCGGGTTCTCGCTGGCCTTCCTCGCCCACAGGTCGAGGTCGACCTCCAGCGTCGAGTCGGTCGAGGACCGGACCAGCGCATAGCGGGCGGCGTCGACACCGATGGCCTCGACGAGGTCGTCGAGGGTCAGCACGCTGCCGGCCCGCTTCGACATCTTCACCGGCTGGCCGTCGCGGATCAGGTTGACCAGCTGTCCGATGATCAGCTCGAGGTTGACCTCGGGGTCGTCACCGAACGCGGCGACCATGGCCTTCATCCGGCTGACGTACCCGGCGTGGTCGGCGCCGAGGATGATCACGACCCGGTCCGCGCCGCGCTCCCGCTTGTCGAGGTAGTAGGCGACGTCACCGGAGAAGTACGCGGGCTGCCCGGTCGAGCGGATCAGCGGCCGGTCCTTGTCGTCGCCGAAGTCGGTCGTGCGCAGCCAGACCGCGCCCTCGAAGTCGTAGACGTGGCCGGCGGCGCGCAGCCGGTCGACGGCCTGCCCGACGCGGCCGCTGCTGTGCAGGTCGTCCTCGTGGAACCAGACGTCGAAGTCGACCCCGAAGGCGGCGAGCGAGGACCTCACCGCGTCGAACATCATCCCGACGCCGAGGGTCCGGAAGATCTCCTGCGGGTCGTCGGCCGCCAGCGCGTCGGGCTCCTTGGCCAGCACCGCCTGCGCGACGTCCTCGACGTACGCACCGTGGTAGCCGTCCTCGGGCACCGGCTGCCCCTGCGCGACCGCGACGAGCGACCGCGCGAAGCGGTCGATCTGCGCGCCGTGGTCGTTGAAGTAGTACTCCGTGGTGACCTCGGCGCCCGCCGCCTGCAGGATCCGCGCGAGCGCGTCGCCGACCGCGGCCCACCGGGCGCTCGCGAGCGTGACCGGACCGGTCGGGTTCGCGGACACGAACTCCAGGTTCCAGTGCAGCCCGGCCAGCGCGTCGCCCCGGGCGTACTCCGGGCCGGCCGCCACGACCGCCCGGGCGACCTCGCCGAGCGCGTCGGCGGCGAGCGTGATGTTGAGGAACCCCGGGCCGGCGACGTCCACCCGCTGGACGCCGGTCTGCGCGCGCAGCTGCGCGGCCACCAGCTCGGCGATCTCCCGCGGCGGCCGCCCCGCGGGCTTGGCCAGCTGCAGCGCGATCGAGCTGGCGTAGTCGCCGTGCTCGGGGTTGCGGGGCCGCTCGACCGGGGCCGCCGTCGGCACCGGCACGGTCAGCTCGCCGGCCTCGACCAGGCCCGCGACGACGCCGACGAGGGCGCGCGAGAGCTCGTCGGGCGTCATGTCGACAGGGTAGTGGGGAGCGCCAGCGGATCTCGCGGCTTCCGTCAGCTCCGGATCGTGCCGCCCAGGTACGGCTGCAGCTGCCGCTCGAGCAGGCTCGCCGTCGTCGTCTGCGGCACGACCACCCAGTGGGGCCCGACGAGCAGCGTGCGCTCCGCGGTGCCGGTCGCGGCGCGCGTCGTGTTGGTCTGGTGCACCAGGGCGACGTACTGGGTGGCAGCGGCCGTCGAGCCGAAGACCTTGACCTGGAACGGCTGGATCGAGGCGATCTGGCCGTCGTTCGTCGTGGTGGTCGCGAAGCTGCAGACCGCGCTCTGCGGCCCGTTCCCGCTGCAGCGGGCCACTCCGGTCAGCTGCTTCTCGAGGGCGGTCAGCGTCGTGTAGTCCGACGGGACGCTGGCGGGCGGCGCCGCGAGCCGCGGCAGTGCGCTTCCACCCTGCGGGGTCTGCGGGGTGCTGCTGCCACACGCGGCCACCGCGGTGGCGGCGCCGAGGAGCAGGCCCACCAGCCCCGCGGTCCGGGTGACAGCGATCACAGCGAGCGACAGTAGCCGCCCAGGTCGGGACTAGTCGGACACCAGCCGCGCGACAACTGCCAACAGCTCGGCCGGGTCGAAGGGCTTCGCCAGGTACGCGTCCACGCCCGGCGCCGTCGCGGCCCGCTGCCGGTCGGCCGCCTGCGCGCGGGCGGTGACGAGGCAGACCCGCACCCCGGACGTACGCGGGTCGGCCCGCAGCGCGGCAGCCGCCTCGAGGCCGTCCATCACCGGCATCATGACGTCGATCGTGGCCACCGCGGGGTGGACGGACTGGGCGACGGCGAGCGCCTCCGCGCCATCGGCGGCGGCGTGCACCTCGTAGCCCTCGAGCTCGAGGTTCATGGCGATGAGCTGCCGGATGACAGGGTCGTCGTCGACGACCATCACCCGCGTCGGCGGCTCGACCGTGGTCATGACGCCAATGTAGGCGCACTACGCCGTCAGGCGCAGTGCAACTGCGCCGATCGCCGGTGCCCTCTCGCGGAGGTACGCGGCCGAACCGGTCGCGTCGTCACCCGATCGGCCGCGCTGACCGTCTGCGGCCAGCGATCGCGCGGCGGGCCGATCGAAGGCGGTGCGGTAATCTCGCAGCCGCCCGAGCCCCCGTAGCTCAGGGGATAGAGCGTCGCCCTCCGGAGGCGAAAGCGCAGGTTCGAATCCTGCCGGGGGCACGGACCAGTCCTCCGATGTGTCCTGTCGGATCACCTGGTCAGAAATGTTGTCGCAGAGCGTGAGCGCCACGTCCAGCGCTTGGTCACCCGGTTGGTAGCTGATCTCCAGCTGGAGCGCATCGAACCAAGCGCGCAGCGCGCGCTGGGGCGTGTCGGTGAGCCCGCCAGCCAGGATGGGTAGCCGGTCGAGCAATGGGGCGACGTCGGCCAACGTGGGCGCTTCACTGTCGGCCTGTTCGGCGAGTTCGCGGGCGCGTTGCTGCCGGTCAGCGATGGTGTCCCGCCCCGGCTCCGATGGAGGAGCTCAACCCCCGAGGGGATTGGGGTCGTGGGAGCACCGAGGAAGTACCCGCCGGAGCTGCGTGAGCGAGCGATCCGGCCGGCGATGGAGGCGCGCCGCGATCCGGTGCCGGCGCGGCAGGCGTGCGAGCGGATCGGGCAGCAGCTGGGGATCGACGCGGACACCCTGCGGGGGTGGGTGCTGCAGGCGGAGGTCGATGAGGGCCACCGGCCGCGGCAGAGCTCGACCGCCCGCAGCTTTGATCGCCAAATACATGGACGGTCACCGCCAGGAGTTCGGGGTCGAGCCGATTTGCAAGGTCTTGCAGGTCGCCCCGAGCAGCTACTACGCCCGGCGGTCGCGGCCCCCCTCGGCCCGGTCGGTGTCGGACGCGGCGACGCGTCGCTGATCCGTGCGGTGCACGCGGAGAAACTACGGCGTCTACGGGGTACGGAAGGTTCATGCCGAGCTGCACCGGCTCGCTCACCGGGTCGCGCGGCAGCGTCGAGCGGCTGATGCGCGACGACGGGCTGCGCGAGATCAGCCGGGCGAAGGGGCCGGGCACGACGATCCCCGGTGATGGGCCCGACCGGCGTCCGGACCTGGTGGAGCGCGCCTTCACCGCCGATGCGCCCGGGCAGTTGTGGGTCGCGGACATCACCTACTGCCGGACGTTCACCGGCTGGGCCTAGGCCGCGTTCGTCACCGACCTGTTCTCGCGGCGGGTCGTGGGCTGGCAGCTGTCGCGCAGCCTGCGGACCGACCTGGCCCTCGACGCGCTGGAGATGGGCTTATGGGACCGGACCCGCGCCGGCCGCGACAGCACCGGGCTGATTCATCACAGCGATAAGGGAGTCCAGTACGTCGCCGTGCGCTACACCCAGCTTCTCGCCGAAGCCGGTGCGGTCGCATCCGTCGGCAGCACCGGCGACTCATATGACAATGCCCTCGCCGAGGCTTTCAACTCGCTGTTCAAGGCCGAGCTGGTTCGCAACAAGGGCCCGTGGAAGAGCATCGACGACATCGAGATCGCGGTCGCCGAATACATCG
>CAJCIY010000289.1 GCA_903970495.1 Candidatus Melainabacteria bacterium
CTCGAGGTGCAGGCCCGGGTCTGGCCGACCGAGGACTACGAGCTGGCGCGGTCGACGGTCGACACCGCGCTGCCCGAGGGCGACCCGCTGCCGCCGCTCCCGCCGGGCTGCTTCGCGCTGGTGCCGCTCGCCGAGTCGCAGGTGCCGCTGGTCCGGCTCGTCCGCGAGCAGCGGCCGCAGGTCCTGCTGACCTACGACGAGAAGGGCGGCTACCCGCACCCCGACCACATCCGTACGCACGAGGTCTCGATGGCCGCGGTCGACGCGGCGGCCGACCCGTCGTACCGGCCGGAGCTGGGTCCGGCCTGGCAGGTCGAGAAGGTCTACTACCACCTGACCTTCACCAAGGAGCGGGTGCTGGCGCTGCACGAGGCCTCGCTCGCGGCCGGGCTGGAGTCGCCGTGGGCGGAGTGGGTCGAGAAGTGGGTGGACGATCCCGACGACCCGCGCCACGTGACCACGAAGGTGCCGTGCGCGGAGTACTTCGGGCTGCGTGACCGGGCGCTGCTCGCGCACGCGTCGCAGGTCGACCCGAACGGGCGCTGGTTCCACCTGCCGCTCGAGGTGCAGGCCCGGGTCTGGCCGACCGAGGACTACGAGCTGGCGCGGTCGACGGTCGACACCGCGCTGCCCGAGGACGACCTGTTCGCGGGGCTCCGCGTCGGATGATGCTCGCCTCGCCCACCCCGACCCCCACCACCTCCTCGACGTCGACCCCGGGCTTCGGACCGTCGCCGTCATCGCCGTCGAGCGGCGCGAGCGCCGGCCTCGACGCGTTCCTCATCGTGATCGCCCTCGTCGCGGTCACGGTCGTGATCTTCATCGCGATGAACAAGTCGCTGAAGCGGATGCGGACCAACCTCGGGGGCAACGTGCTGCCCCGCCGCGAGGCCGACCGGCTGCCCGTGCGCCCGCAGGACCGGTCCGGGGACGCCCCCGCGGTCCCGGCCGACCCGACCGACCAGGCGGACGACGCTGGCTGAGGTCGCCAACCCGCGCCGAGAGCGACGAAAGCGGCGGGACCGCGTGCGAGTCGCGCCGTTATGGTCGCTCTCGACGGGGGGCAGGCCATGAGCGCGGAGTACTTCGACACCGTCGCCGACCTGTACGCGGCGGAGCGGCCGACGTACCCGGCTGCTCTGTTCGACGCCCTGGAGCTGACGCCGGAGATGCGGGTGCTCGAGATCGGGCCGGGTACGGGCCAGGCGTCGCGCGACCTCGTGGCTCGCGGCGTGGAGCTGACCTGCTACGAGCTGGGTCCGACGCTGGCGGCGCGGACCGCGGCGGCCGTGCCGACGGCGACCGTGGTCAACGCGCCGGCCGCGGCGGCGACGGGGACCTTCGAGGTGGTGTGCGGGTTCACCTCGCTGCACTGGCTCCGGGACGACCTCTGGCCGATCGCGCACCGGCTGCTCGAGCCCGGCGGCCGGCTCGCGCACGTCGGCACGGTCCACGTCTCCGACGGGGACGGCGACGCGGTGCACGCGGCGCTCCAGCCGGTGTACGCACGGCACCTCCAGGACGCCGGGTACGCACCGCCGCCCATCGCCGACCTGGCGCCGCTGTCGTGGGACGCCGAGCGCTTCGAACGGCGGCTGTTCGCGGTCTTCCCGCGGCGCGCGCGGTACGACGGCGCGGCCTTCGCGCGGCTGCACGCGACGTACTCACCGGTGGGGATCCTGGCGGAGCCGGGACGCTCGGAGTTCCTCGCGGATCTCGCCGCCGCCGTCGACCGGCACGGCGGCATCGAGCACCACACCGCCAACGTGCTGAACGTGTTCACCCGCCGCTGAGGGCGGCGGCCGCCAGGAGCGGCGGCAGCTGCGTCCACGTGGTGGGGACACCGCGGCCGACGCGCTCGCGGATCGCCCGCCCGTCGCTCGGGGAGGCGAGCTGGACGCAGATGCCGCCGGCCCCTCCGGTCGCGGTCGGTCCCTCAGGCGTGGAGCTCGAGGGTGCAGCACTTCACGGCGCCGCCGGCGAGCCGCAGCTCGCCGAGGTCGAGCCCGATCGGCCGAAAACCCTTGCGCCGCAGAGCTTCCGCGAGACCTGTGGCGGCCTGCTCCATCACCACGTGCAGTCCGTCGGAGACCACGTTGAGCCCGAGCACCGACGCGTCGGCGAGCGAGCAGGGGATCAGCTCGTCGAAGACGCGGTGCAGCCGCGCGATGCTCTCCGCCGAGAACGCCTCGGGCAGGTACGCGGCGGTCGTCTCGTCGAGCACGGCCAGCGCCACGTCGAGGTGGTAGTACCGGTCGTCGACCAGCTCGAGCGCGACCACCTCGCGGCCGGCGGGTACGGCCAGCCGGCGGCCGATGTCGGCGGCGGCCCGCGGGTCGGAGCGGAAGCCGGACCCGACGAGGACGTGCCGGCCGGCGACGAGGACGTCGCCCTCGCCCTCGAGGACGTACTCGGGGCGGTGGACGTCGAGGCCGAGCTGCTCGAGGAACGCGTGGAAGGGCTTCTCCTCGCCGGTGCGCTGGGCGAAGCGGTAGCGGCTGGAG
>CAJCIY010000290.1 GCA_903970495.1 Candidatus Melainabacteria bacterium
CTCGATACCGCGGTGTTCGGCTAGCGGCGTGATCGCCCGCCGCCGCCCCGACCGAGCAGTCACGGAGGATCGCTCGCGATCCGACACATGTCACAGAAGGAAGCACGCGTGCCCGACAACGACCTGACCACCGGCGAGACCTACGACCCCGGCTCCGAGCCGGGCGGTGAGTCGACCTACGAGACGCCCGTCCCGCCGTCCGCGACCGGGCTCGACGACCCCTCCGGCCTGGCCGCCGAGGGCGACGTGACCTGGACCGAGACGCAGCAGGACGATCCCGACGACGGCATCGACGTCGAGACACCCCCCGCCGAGGAGACCGCGCTGGAGGTCGTCGACGAGGACACCGCGATCGCCGCCACGCTCGGTGCGCAGGAGGACGAGGTCGCCAGCGACGCCGACGGCGAGCCCGTCGCGGACGACGCTGCCGCCGACGCCCTCGTGGCCGAGGCCGACGAGGCCGACGGCGCCGCGATGGAGGCCGAGGTCGACGCGACCGTCGACGAGGCCCTGGTCGACGCCGACGAGGAGCTCGACCCGGTCGCCGAGATGCGCGCCGTGCTCGCGGCCCAGCTCGGTGACTGGTACGTCCTGCACACCTACGCCGGCTACGAGAACCGGGTGCGGTCCAACATCGAGCAGCGCAAGGCGTCGCTCAACATGGAGGACTTCATCTACCAGGTCGAGGTCCCCGTCGAGACCGTGCCGGTGATCAAGAACGGCAAGCGCCAGCTCGTGGAGCAGAAGAAGTTCCCCGGGTACGTCTACATCCGCATGGACCTCACCGACGAGTCGTGGTCGGTCGTGCGCAACACCCCCAACGTCACCGGCTTCGTCGGCATGACCAACCGGCCGTCGCCGCTGTCGCTGTCCGAGGTCGCCTCCGTGCTCGCCGAGCCGGTCGCGCCGAAGACCGTGGCCGCCCAGGGGGGCGGCACGTCGACGACCACCGCGGGCGGCAGCGCCCCGGCCGCGCCGCTCGTCGACTTCTCGGTCGGCGAGTCGGTCACGGTCATGGACGGCCCGTTCGCGTCGCTGCCCGCGACGATCACCGAGATCAACGCCGAGTCGCAGCGGCTCAAGGTGCTGGTCTCGATCTTCGGCCGGGAGACCCCGGTCGAGCTCAAGTTCAGCGACGTCGCCAAGATCTGATCCCTCGTCGGTCGGGCTCGCCCGCCCGCCGTCGGTTCGCAACCCGTCCGACGCTGCGTCACACTGGACGCAGCACCCCCCGTCCCGTACCAGGAAGCTCGAGAGATGCCCCCCAAGAAGAAGCTCGCGGCGAAGATCAAGCTGCAGATCCAGGCCGGCGCCGCGACGCCGGCTCCGCCGGTCGGCCCCGCGCTGGGCCAGCACGGCGTGAACATCATGGAGTTCTGCAAGGCCTACAACGCCGCGACCGAGTCGCAGCGCGGCTCGGTCGTGCCGGTCGAGATCTCGGTCTACGAGGACCGCTCGTTCGACTTCGTCACCAAGACGCCGCCGGCCGCGCGGATGATCCTCAAGGCCGCGGGCCTGGACAAGGGCAGCCCGACGCCGCACACCGTCAAGGCCGGCACGATCAAGCGCTCGCTCGTGCGCGAGATCGCCGAGACCAAGATGAAGGACCTCAACGCCAACGACGTCGACGCCGCCGAGAAGATCATCGCCGGCACCGCCCGGTCGATGGGCATCACCGTCACCGACTAGCAGCACCACCACCACCAGCACCCGCATCCGTGGGAGGGCCGTCCCGGCCCGCTGACCACATCCGCCCGCGCGCCGACACGCGTCGGGCGACACCGAGGGAGTCACCATGAAGCGCAGCAAGTCCTACCGCGCCGCGGCCGAGAAGATCGCGCCGGACACCATCTTCAGCCCGCTCGACGCCGTCCGGCTGGCGCAGACCACCAGCACCACCTCGTACGACGCCACCGTCGAGGTCGCCATGCGCCTCGGCGTCGACCCGCGCAAGGCCGACCAGATGGTCCGTGGCACCGTCAGCCTGCCGCACGGCACCGGCAAGACCGCCCGGGTCATCGTCTTCGCCGCCGGCGAGAAGGCGGCCGAGGCCGAGGCCGCCGGCGCCGACGCGGTAGGCGCCGACGACCTGATCGAGCGCGTGCAGGGCGGTTGGCTCGACTTCGACGCCGCGATCGCGACCCCCGACCAGATGAGCAAGGTCGGCCGCATCGCCCGGGTGCTCGGCCCGCGCGGCCTCATGCCGAACCCGAAGACCGGCACCGTGACGAACGAGGTCACCAAGGCGGTCAACGACATCAAGGGTGGCAAGATCAACTTCCGGGTGGACAAGCAGTCCAACCTGCACGTGGTGATCGGCAAGGTCAGCTTCACCGAGACGGCGCTGATCGAGAACTACGCGGCCGCGCTCGACGAGATCCTGCGGGCCAAGCCGTCGGCCGCCAAGGGCCGCTACCTCCGCAAGATCACCGTGAGCACGACGATGGGCCCGGGCATCCCGGTCGACCCCAACCGCACCCGCAACCTCACCGAGGACGAGGCCGTCTCCGCCTGACCGGTAGGAGCGCACCGCCCCCCTGCTAGTCTCTGTCCCGCACCACCACCCCAGACCGCCGGTCGTCCGCTGTCCGCAGCGGACCGAAGGCCCGCTCCGCGGGCGTCCTGCGCAGGTGACGTGGCCGAGCTCTCCGCCCACAGGGCGGGTTGCCCTCGACGCCCCGCGCCTCGCGCCGGGGCGTCTTCTGCGTCGCGGACCTGACCGGCGGTTGTCCAACCCGGAAGGAGACCCCGTGGCCACTGCACCCAAGACCGCTGCGGTCGCCGAGATCGCCGAGTCGTTCCGCGGCGCGTCCGCCGCCGTGCTCACCGAGTACCGCGGCCTGAGCGTCGCCGAGATCACCGAGCTGCGCCGGGCCCTCGGCACCGGCACCCGGTACGCCGTCGTCAAGAACACCCTCACCAAGATCGCCGCCGGTGAGGCGGGGCTCGAGGGTCTCGACGAGATGCTCGCCGGGCCGACGGCCATCGCCTTCGTCACCGGCGACCCGGTCGAGGCGGCTAAGGGTCTCCGCGACTTCGCGAAGGCGCACCCGTTCCTCGTGGTGAAGGGCGGCGTGCTCGACGGCAAGCCGCTCACGCCGGGCGAGATCACCCGCCTGGCCGACCTCGAGTCGCGCGAGGTGCTCCTGGCGAAGCTGGCCGGCGCCATGAAGGGCTCGCTGTCGCAGGCCGTCGGCCTGTTCGCGGCCCCGCTGGCCCAGGCGGCCCGCGTCCTCGGCGCTCTCGAGGCCAAGGCCCAGGCCGACCCGTCGGTCCTGGCGGGCGGCGCGGGTACGCCCGAGCCGGCCCCGGTCGACGCCCCGGTCGACGCCCCTGCCGAGGCAGCAGACGAGGCGGCGGCCGAGCCCACCGCCGAGGCTGCCAGCGACGTCGTCGCGGCCGCCGAGGCACCCCAGCCCGACCCGGCGGCCGACCAGCCCGCCGACTAGTCCAGACCCCACCGGCACCACCCCAGACCCCGTACGAGAGGAAGCACCATGGCGAAGCTCAGCACCGACGAGCTGCTCGAGGCGTTCAAGGAGATGACGCTGCTCGAGCTGTCCGAGTTCGTGAAGCAGTTCGAGGACGCCTTCGGCGTCACCGCCGCGGCGCCCGTCGCCGTGGCCGCCGCGCCCGCGGGCGGCGGCGCGGCTGTCGAGGAGGAGGCCCCGCAGGACGAGTTCGACGTCATCCTCGAGGCCGCCGGCGGCGGCAAGATAGGCGTCATCAAGGAGGTGCGCACGCTCACCAGCCTCGGCCTCAAGGAGGCCAAGGACCTGGTTGACGGCGCGCCGAAGGCCGTCCTGGAGAAGGTCACCAAGGAGGCCGCGGAGGCCGCGAAGGCCGCCCTCGAGGGCGCCGGCGCGACCGTCACGGTCAAGTAGCCACAGCACACGAACGCGCGAGCCCCGACCACCCCGAGGGCGGTCGGGGCTCGCGCGCGTCCGGGGGCTGATCAGGCGGTTCTGCCCGCCCCGGGGTGGCAATGCGCGCAAGATGTCCTAGTGTGCTCCCGGTCACACGGTGTGGTGACCGCTCAACCGCGTCCGGCGTGCGCCGCCGTCGTTGGTGTGATGGGGGACACGTTCGCGGAGGATGGCATGGGCGTCGAGATCAAGGTCGAAGGGCTGACCAAGCGCTTCGGTCGGCAGACGATCTGGGAGGACGTCACCCTCACGCTCCCGAGCGGGGAGATCTCGGTCCTCCTCGGTCCGTCGGGCACCGGCAAGTCCGTCTTCCTGAAGTCCCTGATCGGGCTGCTCAAGCCCGACGCCGGCCACATCTACGTCGACGGCCGTGACATCACGACGATGAAGGAAGGCCAGCTCTACGACACCCGCAAGCTGTTCGGCGTGCTGTTCCAGGACGGCGCGCTGTTCGGGTCGCAGAACCTCTTCGACAACATCGCCTTCCCGCTCCGCGAGCACACCAAGAAGCGTGAGAGCGAGATCAAGAAGATCGTCATGGAGAAGGTCGAGCTGCTCGGTCTGCTCGGCGCGGAGACAAAGCTGCCCGGCGAGATCTCCGGCGGCATGCGCAAGCGCGCCGGCCTGGCGCGGGCGCTGGTCCTCGACCCCCAGATCATCCTGTGCGACGAGCCCGACTCCGGTCTCGACCCGGTCCGTACGGCCTTCCTGAACCAGACGATCGTCGACCTCAACACCCGCATCGAGGCGACGTTCCTCATCGTCACGCACGACATCAACACGGCGCGGACGCTGCCCGACAACATCGGGCTGCTCTACCGCCGCCACCTCGCGATGTTCGGTCCCCGGCTGCAGCTGCTGACCAGCGACGAGCCGGTCGTACGCCAGTTCCTCAACGGCCGGCGCGAGGGCCCGATCGGCATGGCCGAGGAGAAGGACGCCGCACTCCTCGAGCAGGAGGCGGCCTCGGGCGAGAAGGCCCCGGACCTGCCGCCGCTGCAGCCGCAGATCAGCCCGTCCGACGGCGAGCGGCGCGTCACCCAGCGCGGGCCGATGCTTGCCCGCAGCGCCCCGGTCGACGACGTACGGGAGATCCTCGCGGACATCGCCGACGGCAGGTCCGACGGCGGCGACCTCTTCGAGCGCGACGAGTCCGGCCAGATCATCGGCGAGGACCGGATCGCGCAGATCGTCGCGGCGAACCGCCGCATGGCGGCGCAATCCGACGACATGCCCGGTCGGCCGGCGGCCCGGCGGTCCGGTGCCGGGACCGCGACCGCCGTGCTCGAGCGACCCACGGCCACTGCCGAGGACGGTCCGGACGGCGACGCCGAGGACAGCAGCATCGACGACCTCCTCGAGCCGGGCGACGACCGGCCGGACGACGGCGGCGTCCGGGTGGTCCCGCAGCGCTCGCCGCGGCCGACACCGGCCAAGCGCACCGCCGCCCAGAGCCGCGCCGCCGCCCCCGACCCCGCCGGTCACGACGCCACCGCCCAGAGCCCAGCCGCCCACAACCCGGCCGTCACCCGCCGCCGCACCCCGGGACCGGGTGAGCGGTGAGCGCGTTCCCGATCGGAGCGCTGCGTCAGACGGGGAGCTTCTTCGCCCTGTCTCTCGACACCGGCCGTGCGCTGTTCAAGCGGCCGTTCCAGCTCGCGGAGTTCCTGCAGCAGTCCTGGTTCATCGCGAGCGTCACGATCATCCCGACGATGCTCGTGTCGATCCCGTTCGGCGCGGTCATCGCGCTGCAGCTCGGCAACCTCGCCGAGCAGGTCGGCGCGAAGTCCTTCACCGGCGCGGCCGCCGTGCTCGCCATCGTCCGCGAGGCCGGTCCGATCGTCACGGCCCTGCTCATCGCGGGGGCGGGCGGGTCGGCCATCTGCGCCGACCTCGGGGCCCGGACCATCCGCGAGGAGATCGACGCGATGGAGGTGCTCGGCATCTCGCCGATCCAGCGACTGGTCGTGCCGCGGGTGCTCGCGTGCGTGCTCGTCGCGTTCCTGCTCAACGGGCTGGTCAGCGTGGTGGGCGTGGCGGGCGGCTACGTCTTCAACGTGATCATCCAACACGGCACGCCCGGTGCGTACCTGGCGTCGTTCACCGCGCTCGCGCAGATCCAGGACATCTACGCCGGCTTCATCAAGGCGCTGCTGTTCGGCCTGGTCGCCGGGTTGGTCGCCTGCTACCGGGGGCTGAACCCGAAGGGTGGCCCGAAGGGTGTCGGCGACGCGGTGAACCAGTCCGTGATCATCACGTTCCTGCTGCTGTTCCTGCTGAACACGGTCATCACTGTCATCTACTTCCAGCTCGTCCCCCCGAAGGCCGTCTGATGGCGACCGTCGAGACCCTCCCGCGCCCGCTCCGCGCGCCGATCCGCGCCGGCCAGGCGGTCGGCGGTGCCGTCGGCACCACGCTCGACGGCTTCGGCGACCAGCTGGCGTTCTACGGCCGCGCGCTGGGCTGGCTGCCCAAGACGCTGCTGCGCTACAAGAAGGAGGCCGCCCGGCTCATCGCCGAGGTCAGCCTCGGCAGCGGCTCGCTCGCGGTCATTGGCGGCACCGTCGGCGTCATCGCCTTCCTGACGTTCTTCACCGGCGCCGAGGTCGGGCTCGAGGGCTACCAGGGCCTGCAGCAGATCGGCATCGCGAAGTTCGCCGGCTTCATCTCCGCCTACCTCAACACCCGCGAGATCTCCCCGATCGTCGCCGGGCTGGCGCTGTCGGCGACCGTCGGGTCGGGCTTCACCGCTCAGCTCGGCGCCATGCGCGTCAACGAGGAGATCGACGCCCTCGAGGTGATGGGCATCCCGAGCATCCCGTACCTGGTGACGACGCGGATCCTGGCCGGGCTGCTGGCCGTGATCCCGCTCTACATCATCGGGCTGCTCGCCAGCTACTTCGCCACCCGCGAGATCGTCGTGCTCTTCTACCACCAGTCGTCCGGGACCTACGACCAGGCGTTCCACGAGTTCCTGCCGCCGCACGACGTGCTCTACAGCTTCATCAAGGTGCTCATCTTCGCGGTCGTGATCATCCTGATCCACTGCTACTACGGCTACACCGCGTCCGGCGGCCCCGCCGGCGTGGGCGTGGCCGTCGGCCGGGCGGTGCGCACCTCGCTCGTCGCCATCAACGTGATCGACTTCTTCCTGTCGCTCGCGATCTGGGGGACCAACGCCACCGTCCGGATCGCGGGCTGATCGCCGTGGCAGCCCTCGCGACCCTGCGCCGCCGCACCCTCGGTGTGGTCTTCATCGGCGTCATCGTCGGGCTGCTCGTGCTCTCGATCCTGATCTACACCAAGTTCTTCGTGAACACCGTCGACGTCAGCCTGTACGCCGGCTGCCAGCCGCCGCCGGTCGACGCGGGCACCGGTCAGACCAGTGCGACCGGCACCGAGAACGCCGCCGACGTGACCGGGATGAGCGCCACCGACGCCGCCGGCGAGGCCGCCCTGCCGACGTGCACCACCCAGACGCTGCAGGACGACACCGCGGGCCACGAGCTAGATGTGCCGGCCGACGTGAAGCTCCGCGGGATCCTCGTGGGCACCGTCACCAACATCACGCTCGCCGACAACCGCGCGGTCATCCACCTGCACTTGAACCCGGGCGACGCGAAGCTGATCCCGGCCAACGTCAGCGCCGAGATCGTGCCCAAGACGCTGTTCGGCGAGAAGTACGTCGACCTCGTCATCCCGAGCAATCCGTCGTCGGTCGACATCGCGCACGGCGACCACCGGATCCTGCAGTCATCGACGTCGATCGAGGCCGAGCAGGTCTTCAACGACCTGGTGCCGCTGCTGCAGACGCTGCACCCAGCGCAGCTGAAGATCACGCTCTCCAACCTCGCCATGGCGCTGCAGGGCCGAGGGAACGCGCTGGGCGAGAACCTCTCGCAGACCGACACCTACCTGCAGGGCATCAACCCCGACCTGCCGAACATCGAGACCGACATCACCGGGCTCGAGGACCTCGCCAACAACGTCGACGCCGCGACGCCGGACCTGCTCGCCATGGCGCGGCAGTTCTCGGAGACGTCCAACACCCTGGTCGCCAAGGGCGACACCCTGGCCCAGTTCCTCACCGGTACGGAGAGCTTCGCCAACACCGCGGACCAGATCCTGGTCCAGAACGAGACCAACATCGTCCAGCTCGCCGACACCGGCGAGCCCATCCTCGGTCTGCTGGCCGAGTACGCGCCCGAGTACGGCTGCGTGCTCACCGGCCTCACCGACCAGGCGCAGGTCCTGGGCCAGGTGTTCTCGCCGCACGGCTCGGACAAGCAGTACGCGCTGCACATCAACCTGACCGTGCCGGCCGACGCCATGCGGCACGCGTACACGACCGCGGACACGCCGAAGGACACCGCGGAGAACGTCGAGAAGGCCTTCCCCGCGCAGTTCAAGGCGCTCGACGGGCCGTGCTTCGGGCTGCCCGCCGTCCGCACCAGCCCGATCGACGGCTACCTGCCGATCAACGGCACCCCGACGCCGACGCAGGACCCCGAGGCCGGGACCCCCGCGAGCGCCACCGCGACCAACGCGTCGGCGATCTCGTCCTCACCGAGCGCGCTCGCCCGGGTGCTGGTCGCGCCGGAGCTCGGCGTCACGAGCAGCCAGGTCCCCGACCTCGACGCCGTGCTGCTCGCGCCGGCGCTCGAGGGCAAGGACGTGTCGGTCTCGCTGGTGCCGAAGGGCGGCGGCAGCTCGTGAACGGCAAGACGCTCCGCTCGCTGGTCTACCTCGTGGCCTTCACGCTCGTCACGGGGTTCCTGACGTACGTCCTCGCGGTGACGATCACCAATGGCAGCGTCGGGTCGACGGCGTCGTACCAGGCGCACTTCACCGACACCACCGGCCTGCTGCCCGGCGACGACGTCCGCATCGCGGGCGTCCGCATCGGCCAGGTCAAGAAGGTCAAGCTCGTCGACGACTGCCAGCCGCACGAGGACACCTCGGGCACCGTGACGCGGAGCTGCTCGCTGGTGACCTTCGGGGTCGAGAAGTCGATCCCGTTGGCGAGCAACGTCCAGGTCGACGTGCTCTACCGCAACCTCGTCGGCCAGCGCTACCTCGACGTCCAGGAGCAGCCCGACCCGGCGACGATGCTGTCGCCGAAGGCGATCCTCCCGCTGACCCAGACCAGGCCGGCGCTGGACCTCACGGTGCTGTTCGACGGCTTCCGGCCGCTGTTCCAGGGCCTGAACTCGCAGGACACCAACGACCTCGCGTACGAGATCGTGGCGAGCCTGCAGGGCGAGGGCGGCAACCTCGACTCGCTGCTGTCGAACACCGCGTCGCTCTCGACGTCGATCGCCTCGCAGGACTCGCAGATCGGGTCGCTGATCGACAACCTCAACGGGGTGCTGGCGACGGTCGACTCCCGCGACAGCGACCTCACCGACCTCATCGACCAGCTGCAGCGGCTGACGACCGGTCTGGCCGGCGACCGCGACGAGATCGCGAGCTCGCTCGGCAACGTCGACTCGCTGGCCACCAGCACCACGCAGCTGCTGGCGACGATCCGGCCCTACCTGCCGACCGACCTGACGCAGCTGTCGGGCGTCGCGAACACGCTGGCGACCTCGACCGCGGTCAACACCCAGGGCGTACGCACCAACCAGCTCGACCAGTTCCTCACGACGTTCCCGACCAAGATCTCCTCGCTCACCCGGACCGCGAGCTACGGCGGGTTCTTCAACTTCTACCTGTGCCGGGTCAACGTCTCCGTCGCCGGGGCGACCAACCCGCTGACCGGGGCGCCCCTCACCGTCGCGCTGCAGAACAACAACGCGGCCGTCTGCGACAGCAGCAGCGCCTCATGACCCAGTTCCGCGAGCGCAACCCCGTCCCGATCGCGCTGGTCGGCATCCTCGTGATCCTCGCCCTGCTCGCCGTGGCCCTCGAGGCCGGCAACATCTCGGTCCTCGGCGGCGGCGGGAAGACGATCCACGCGTACTTCGTGGAGTCGAGCAACCTGGAGACCAGCGACGACGTGCGGATCGCCGGGATCAAGGTCGGCGAGGTCAAGAAGGTCTCGCTCGCGACCATCGACGAGAAGGGCGTCCCGACCCAGGTCGTCGAGGTCTCAATGAAGATCGACAAGGGCACCGTCGTCGACAACCAGTCGACCGCCTCGATCCGGATCAAGACCCTGCTCGGCGCGATGTACGTCGACATCGTCCCCAACGGCACCACGCCGCTGTCGACGCCCATCGACACCACGGGCGACCCGGCGGCGACGCCGCTGATCGTCACCGCCGCGTTCCAGCAGCTGTCCCAGGACGTGTCGCAGATCGACACCACGCAGCTGGCGCAGTCCTTCGACGTGCTGTCCACGGACTTCTCCGGGACCTCGGGCAGTGTGTCGAGCGCACTCAAGGGTCTCGCCGCGGTGAGCCAGACGATCAGCTCGCGCGACGCGGCGCTCCAGCAGCTCCTCACCCACGCGCAGGGCGTCACGACGGCGCTCGCCTCACGCGACGCCGAGGTCACCAAGCTGATCGACGACGGACAGACCGTGCTGACGCTGGTCGACCAGCAGCGCACCGTGATCCACGACCTGCTGCTCAACACCGTGTCGCTCTCGCAGCAGATCTCGGCGCTGGTGAAGGAGAACACCAGCACGCTCAAGCCCGCGCTGGACAACCTCAAGGCCGTCACGACGATCCTCACCAAGGACCAGTCGCAGCTCGACCAGAGCGTCTACCTGCTGGCGCCGTTCCTGCGCGACTTCACCAACACCATCGGCAACGGCGAGTGGTTCGACAACTACGTCCAGAACCTGTCCAGCGCGACGAACCCGACCTGCTTCACACCCAGCCTGACCAGCTCGCCGACCCAGTTCATCAGCACCGGCGCACCTGGATCGGGGTGCCTCTAGATGCCGACCTGGATCCGGGACCGCTCACGTCCGCTGTCGATCGTGCTGGCGGTCGTCGTCCTGCTCGTCGCCGGCGGCGTCACCTACGTGGCGCTCACCAGCACGAAGATGAAGCACGCGACGGTCTACTTCCCGTCGACGATCGGCATCTACAAGGGCTCGAGCGTCCGGGTGCTCGGCGTGCAGGTCGGCAAGGTCGACACGGTCACCCCCGAGGGCACGGCGGTGCGGGTCACGGTCTCGTACAAGGCCTCGACGAGGCTGCCGGCCGACGTGGGCATGGCGGAGGTCTCGCCCTCGATCGTGTCGGACCGCTACCTGCAGTTCACGCCG
>CAJCIY010000291.1 GCA_903970495.1 Candidatus Melainabacteria bacterium
AGGTCACCGCGCCGGGCGCGGAGGCGGCACTGGCGCTCGTCGGCGCGGCCCGCCGGCTCGGCGTCGCTGCGAAGGCCCGGGACGTCCGCGGCGTCGACCGCGTCGTGGTCCGCGACGGCGACGCGATCGCGGCGCTGCTGACCCGCCTCGGCGCGCACGACAGCCGGCTGACCTGGGAGGACCGCCGGCTGCGGCGCGAGGTGCGCGCGAGCGCCAACCGGCTCGCCAACTTCGACGACGCCAACCTGCGCCGGTCCGCCCGTGCCGCCGTCGCGAGCGGCGCCAGGGTCAAGTCCGCGCTCGAGATCCTCGGCGAGGACGCTCCCGAGCACCTGCTGTCCTCGGGCCGGCTCCGGCTCGAGCACCCACAGGCCAGCCTGGAGGAGCTCGGCGCCCTCGCCGACCCGGTCATGACCAAGGACGCCGTCGCCGGCCGGATCCGCCGGCTGCTCGCGCTCGCGGACAAGACGGCGGCCGGTCGCGGCGAGCCGACGACCGAGGCGAGCGTCACCCCGGACATGCTCACCGACTACTGACCTGCGCCGTCGGGGACTGACGCGACCCGACGGCGGGCATCACCCCGTCCTCGGTGATCTCCGTCACGTGACCGAAACACCGGCCCGTACTGGGCTACTGTTCGGCGCCACGAGCGGCGGAACGAGCTCGAGGAGGAGCGCAGGTGACGACTCGCGTCGGGATCAACGGCTTCGGCCGGATCGGCAAGAACTTCTTCCGCGCGGCCCTGGCCGGGCACGCCGACCTGGAGATCGTGGCGGCCAACGACATCGGCGACGTCGCGACGATGGTGCACCTGCTGCGCTACGACTCCGTCGCGGGCCCGCTCGCCGCCGAGGTGCACGCCGACGGCTCGACGATCCACGTCGGCGACCGCAGCCTGACCATCCTGTCCGAACGCGACCCGGCCGACCTGCCGTGGGGCGATCTCGGCGTCGACGTGGTCGTCGAGTCGACCGGCCTGTTCACCAAGGCCGACGGCGCGCGCAAGCACCTCGCGGGCGGCGCCAAGAAGGTCGTCATCTCCGCGCCGGCGACCGACGAGGACATCACGATCGTGATGGGAGTCAACGACGACCGCTACGACGGCAGCCAGACGATCATCTCCAACGCCTCGTGCACGACCAACTGCGTCGCCCCGATGGCCAAGGTGCTGCACGAGTCGTTCACGATCGAGCAGGGCTTCATGACGACGGTCCACGCGTACACGGCCGACCAACGGCTCGTCGACACCCCGCACAAGGACCTCCGCCGGGCCCGCGCCGCGGCGGTCAACGTGATCCCGACCTCGACCGGCGCGGCGAGGGCGACCGCGCTGGTCCTGCCCGACCTGCTGGGCAAGCTGGACGGCGTCTCGCTCCGCGTCCCCGTGCCGGTCGGGTCGATCACCGACCTCGTCTGCACGCTCGGCTCGGAGGTGACGAAGGAGCAGGTCAACGCGGCCTTCCGCGCCGCGGCCGACGGGCCGCTCAAGGGCTACCTGAGCTACACGGCCGACCCGATCGTGTCCTCCGACATCGTGGGGTCGCCGGCGTCCTGCACCTTCGACAGCCTGCTGACCATGGCCAACGCCAACACGGTCAAGGTCTTCGGCTGGTACGACAACGAGTGGGGCTACTCCAACCGGCTCGCCGACCTGGTCTCGCTCGTCGGCTCGCGGCTCTCCTGACGTGCGCACCATCTCGGACCTCGAAGCCGACCTCGGGGGCCTCTCCGGTCGGCGGGTGCTCGTCCGCAGCGACCTGAACGCCCCGCTCGACGGCGTCCGGATCACCGACGACGGCCGGATCCGTGCCTCGGTTCCGACCATCCGGCAGCTCGCCGACGCCGGCGCCCGGGTGGTCGTGGCCTCCCACCTGGGCCGCCCGAAGGGCATCGACCCCGCGCTGTCGCTCGCGCCGGTGGGCCGGCGGCTCGCCGAGCTCATCGACCGCCCGGTCGCGCAGGCCGAGGACGTGGTGGGGGAGTCTGCGCACAAGGTCGTCGCCGGCCTCGCCGACGGCGAGGTCGCGCTGCTCGAGAACGTCCGGTTCGAGCCGGGCGAGACGGCGAACTCCGACCGCGTCTCCGACGCGTTCGCCGACCTGTGCGACGCCTACGTGGACGACGCCTTCGGCGTCATCCACCGCCGGCACTCCTCGGTCGTCGGGGTCGCCCTGCGCCGCCCGAGCGCCGCGGGCCTGCTCGTGCTCGCCGAGATGGGCGTACTGAACCGGCTGGTCGACGCCCCGGCGCAGCCGTACGCGGTCGTCCTGGGCGGCTCCAAGGTCAGCGACAAGCTCGCCGTCCTGGAGCGGCTGGTCGAGCGGGCCGACCTGGTCGTCGTCGGCGGCGGGATGTGTTTCACGTTCCTGGCCGCGCAGGGCTGCGACGTCGGGTCCTCGCTGGTGCAGACCGACCAGATCGAGGCCGTGCGCCGGCTCGCCAAGCAGGCCGCCGCCTCCGGTACGCAGCTGCTGCTGCCGGTCGACGTGGTGGCCGCCGCGTCGTTCGCCGTCGACGCCGACCACGTCGTCGTCGCGGCCGACGCGATCCCGGCCGACCGGATGGGGCTCGACATCGGCCCGCGCAGCGTCGCGGCCTTCGCCGCAGCACTGGGCGAGGCCCGGACGATCTTCTGGAACGGCCCGATGGGCGTGTTCGAGATGGCGCCGTTCGCGGCGGGGACGCGCGGCGTCGGCGAGGCGATCGCCGCCGCCACCGACGCCGGCGCCTTCACGGTCGTCGGCGGCGGCGACAGCGCCGCTGCGGTGCGCTCGCTCGGCCTCGGCGAGGACCGCTACAGCCACATCTCGACGGGCGGCGGTGCGTCGCTCGAGTTCCTGCAGGGCGCCGAGATGCCCGGCCTCACCGCACTGCTGTGACGCGCGCCGCTGCGAACGGCGCTGGGGGACTGCCCGGGTGAGTCGCGCCCCGCGCCGGACCCCGATGGTGGCCGGCAACTGGAAGATGAACCTCACCCACCTCGAGGCCATCGCGTTGGTGCAGAAGCTCGCGTACGGGCTCAAGCCGGACGTGACCGCGGCGGTCGAGACCGTCGTGCTGCCGGCGTTCACCGCGATCCGCAGCGTGCAGACCTGCGTCGACGGCGACCACCTGCCGCTGCGCTACGGCGCACAGGACCTCGCGGTCGAGGCGTCCGGTGCGTACACGGGCGACGTCTCCGGGCCGATGCTCAAGGCGCTGGGCTGCACCTACGTGGTCGTCGGGCACAGCGAGCGGCGGAGCCACCACCACGAGGACGACGCGGTCGTCCGGGCCAAGGTCGAGGCCGCGTACGCGGCCGGGCTGACGCCGATCCTCTGCGTGGGCGAGCCGGCCGAGGTCCGCGACGCGGGCGACCAGCTCGCCCACTGCACGGCCCAGCTCCGCGCCGCGGTGGCGGGGCTGACGGCCGGTCAGCCGGCGGCGCTGGTCGTCGCGTACGAGCCGCTGTGGGCGATCGGGTCGGGCACGAGCGCGACGCCCGACGACGCGCAGCAGATGGCCGCGACGCTGCGGGCGACCCTGGCCGAGACGTTCGACCGGGCGGTGGCTGCCGCGGTCCGGATCTTGTACGGCGGCTCCGTGAGCCCGGCCACGGCGGCCGACCTCTTCGCCGGTCCTGACGTCGACGGCGGCCTCATCGGGGGCGCCAGCCTGAAGGACGCGGACTTCTGCGCGATCGTCGCGACGCTAGGGCCATCTGGCCCAATGCCCGGCGGCCAGGCTTCGCGCTCGTAACCGGTTGGTCTCGAAGAGATCACGGTTCCGGGACCTGAAGATTCCCCTCTGGTCATTCGTCTGCAGTCGGTGCACTGTGCTCCTCGCCGCGGAGACACCGCCGGCATCGGTCGGCGCGTTCGCGCGTCGGTGGGACGGGAGCAGGATGCGCACCATTCGTATGGCATCCGGCATCATCGCGGTCAGTGCCGTCGCGATGATCGCCGCTGGATGCGGATCGTCGAGCAACAGCAAGGGGACGCCGAGCGGCAGCCCCAGCAGCGCCAACCCGGTCGCTGCGGCAGGTGAGAACTCGATCCTCCCGACCGGCACGTCGGGCACCGGCGTCTCGGGCGGCACGCTGAAGGTCGTGGGCCAGGGCGACGTCGACCACCTCGACACCGCCAGCGGCTACTACACGACCACCTACAGCCTCTTCCGCGACATCACGCGGCAGCTGGTCCAGTACCCGACCACGACCGACACGACGACGGCGAACACGCCGACCTCGGACGCCGCGACCTACACGGTCAGCCCGGACGGCCTCACGTACACCTTCAAGATCAAGCAGGGTGTCATGTGGGACGCGCCGAGCGGTGCCCGCCAGGTGACCTCCGCAGACGAGGTCCTGGGCATCAAGCGCCTCTGCAACCCGTACGTGTCGTCGGCGGCCATCGCCTACTACACCGGCACGATCACGGGCATGACGACCTTCTGCAACGGCTTCGCGAAGGCCCCGCAGACCGTCGCCGGCATCAAGGCCTACATCGAGGGCAACCAGATCTCGGGCATCGCGACGCCGGACAGCTCGACCGTCGTGTTCACGCTGACCAAGCCGGCCAGCGACTTCCTGAACATCATGGCGCTGCCGTTCGCGTCCCCGGCTCCGATCGAGGACCTGAACTACCTTCCGGACTCGCCGCAGTTCCGGCGGGCCTTCATCTCCGACGGGCCCTACAAGATCGACAGCTACACCGCGAACAAGTCGATCACCCTGAGCCGGAACCCGGACTGGCAGGCCAGCACCGACCCGCTGCGCAAGGCTTACGTCAACGCGATCGACATCACCGAGGGCGAGTCGGACACCTCCGTGCAGCAGCAGCTGCAGGCCGGTACCGCTGACTTCGAGTGGGACACGATCGTGCCGACCGCGCAGATCAAGGCGCTCTACCAGGCCAAGGACCCGCACTTCATGCTCGCGTTCAACGGGTCGATCTCCTACATCCCGTTCAACTTCAAGAGCGCGAACCTGCAGAAGCCGGCCGTCCGGCAGGCCCTGCAGTACTGCGTGAACCGCAAGCACCTGATCCAGGTCGGTGGTGGCTCGATCACCGGCGTCCCCAGTGACCAGATCCTCCCGCCGCAGCTGACGGGCTTCAAGCACATCGACCCGTACGACGTCGCCGGCACCGGTGGCGTCGGTGACCCGACGAAGTGCAAGAGCATGCTCGCCGCTGCGGGTGCCTCGAACCTGACCCTCCGGGTGCTCTACACCGAGACCCCGCCCGGGCCGGCCGGCTTCCAGGCACTGCAGAGCGACCTCAAGTCCGAGGGCATCAACGTCGTGGGCGTCCCCCAGCAGACGACCGGTGACCTCTACACCTTCGAGGAGACGGCAACCAACCTCGGCAAGTGGGACCTCGGTTCCGGTGGCTGGGTGCCGGACT
The DNA here is from genome assembly GCA_903970495.1 of Candidatus Melainabacteria bacterium. Taxonomy (GTDB): domain Bacteria; phylum Actinomycetota; class Actinomycetes; order Mycobacteriales; family CAJCIY01; genus CAJCIY01. The sequence goes on from CAJCIY010000291.1 coordinate 5,385, forward strand.
GGCAGGGCAACGCGGCTCGCTCGTTCTTCGTGCCGCTGCTCGACGGTCGCGAGATCGGTGCCACCACGACGAACTACGGCAACTACAACGACCCGACGGTCAACGCCGACATCGACAAGGCGCTGAGCGCCACGACGGTGTCCGCCGCTGCCGCCGACTGGGCCGCTGCTGACAACTACGTGACCACGACGAACCCGGCGTGGATCCCGGTCAGCTACGAGGCTCTGCCGCAGTACTTCGGCACCCGTGTGAAGAACCCGGTGTACAACAACTTCACCGGCTACCTGGACATGACCAACGTCTGGGTGAACTAGCACCGAGCACTGACGACGGTGGCGTCACAGCGGGGGAGACCCTGCTGTGGCGCCACCGTCGCGCTCGACCCCGGTGGGCAACGCAGCCCAGGTCCGTGCGGTCCGACCGACCGCGTACGGACATCCCAGGTGCCTGTCGCCTGATCGACGGCGCGCGGTTAGCCTGAGCGCGCTCCACGCCCCGCACGACCGCGACACGACCTGTCGCGCCGTCGCGCTACGACCTGTCAGGAGTTGCGTGCCTCTCTTCGAAGTACAGGACCTGCGCGTCACGTTCCACACCGACGACGGCGACGTCCGCGCCGTCCAGGGGATGTCGTTCTCCCTCGACCGGGGCGAGACCCTCGGCATCGTGGGGGAGTCCGGCTCCGGCAAGTCCGTCAGCACGCAGACGGTCGTCGGCCTGGTCAACGGCGCCGAGGTGAGCGGGTCGGCGGTGTTCGACGGCGTCGACCTGCTGCAGGCGTCCGAGAAGACCATGCGCGGCCTGCGCGGCGAGAGCATCTCGATGATCTTCCAGGACCCGCTGACCAGCCTCCACCCGCTCTACAAGGTCGGCGACCAGATCGCGGAGGCCGTCAAGGCGCACCGCAAGATCTCCAGGTCCGACGCCCGGGCGCGCGCCGTCCAGCTCCTGCGCGACGTCGGCATCCCCAACCCCGAGGGCCGGGCGCGGGAGTACCCGCACAAGTTCTCCGGCGGCATGCGCCAGCGCGCGATGATCGCCATGGCCCTCGCCCTCGAGCCCAAGATGCTCATCGCCGACGAGCCCACCACCGCGCTCGACGTGACCGTGCAGGCACAGATCCTCGACCTCATCGAGCGGCTGCGCACCGAGCACCAGACGGCCGTCATCCTCATCACCCACGACATGGGCGTCGTCGCCGAGGTCGCGGACAAGGTCGTCGTCATGTACGCCGGCCGCCCGGTCGAGGTGGCGGACACCCGTTCGCTGTTCACCGAGCCGCACCACCCCTACACGCAGGGCCTGCTGCGCTCGATCCCGGCGTTCGCCGCCCGGCTGGACAAGCTCGAGGCGATCCCGGGCGCACCGCCCTCGCTCATGGTCGAGCAGACCGGGTGCCCGTTCGCGCCGCGCTGCCCCCATGTCGTCACCGCCTGCACGACGTCGGTGCCGCCGCTCGAGCCGGCCGGGTCCGCCCCGGGGCACCTGTCGGCCTGCATCCGCTCGCGGCACGCGGTCGGCGTCGACGCGACCGACGGCTCCGCCGGCCAGTCCGCACCGTCGGGGGAGAGCACCTCCTGGAAGGGGTCCGCGTCCGTATGAGCACCGTCACCGCGCCCGCCGGTCCGACGGTCCACCCGGCCGGGGACAACCTGCTCGAGATCACCGATCTCGTGAAGCACTTCCCGATCAAGTCGGGCAGCCTGCTCGGACGCACGGTCGGCCAGGTGCGTGCCGTCGACGGCGTGACGCTCTCTGTCCGCCGCGGTCGCACGCTCGGCCTCGTCGGCGAGTCCGGCTGCGGCAAGTCGACGCTGGCCCGCGTCGTGACCGCGCTGCAGCCCGCCACCTCGGGCTCCATCAAGCTCAACGGCACCGAGCTGACGACGCTGCGGAGCGGCCAGATGCGGGGGCTGCGCCGGCAGGTGCAGATGGTGTTCCAGGACCCGTACGGCTCGCTCAACCCGCGACGCCGGGTCGGCTCGATCCTCGGGGAGCCGTACGCGATCCACGACGGCCCCAAGGGCAAGGACCGGCAACAGGCGGTGCAGCAGCTGCTCGAGCGCGTCGGGCTCTCCTCGGACCACTACAACCGCTTCCCGACGGAGTTCTCCGGCGGCCAGCGGCAGCGGCTCGGCATCGCCCGTGCGCTCGCCCTGCGCCCCGAGCTCGTCGTCTGCGACGAGCCGGTATCGGCCCTCGACGTGTCGATCCAGGCGCAGGTGCTCAACCTGCTGGAGGACCTGCAGGACGAGTTCGGGCTGACCTACCTGTTCATCGCCCACGACCTGTCGGTCGTCCGCCACGTGTCCGACGAGGTCGCGGTCATGTACCTCGGCAAGATCGTCGAGCGGGGGCCGGTGGAGTCGTTGTACTCCCGCCCGCGGCACCCGTACACGAACGCGCTGCTCTCGGCGGTGCCCGACCCGTCGGCCGCCGCCCAGCGCGGCACCAGCACCCGCATCGTGCTGACCGGCGACGTCCCGTCGCCGGCGGCGCCCCCGAGCGGCTGCCGGTTCCACACCCGCTGCCCGAAGGCGCAGGACCTCTGCTCTCAGGAGGAGCCGCTGCTGCGGCCGACCCCCGAGGACCCCGAGCACGTCTTCGCCTGCCACTACCCGGTGGCGGCCGGCGAACCGCTGTCGATCGGCACCTGGTCGGAGAGCGCGCAGGCCGCGGTGCCCCGCCGGGCGCCCAGCCCCGCCCGTACGAGCATCACGAAGAACCGGGAGGGCTCGGCATGAGCGCGACGGACCTCGTCGACATCAGCGACCCGGGCGGTGAGCCCGCGCCGACCGCTGATGCGCCCGCGAAGATCGCCGGCCGTACCCCGATGCAGCTGGCGCTGCGGCGGCTGCGCAAGGACAAGCTCGCGATCATCTCGGCGGTCTTCATCGTGCTGCTCATCCTGGTGGCGATCTTCGCCCCGGTGATCACTGCCGTGATCGGCCACGGACCCAACGTGCAGTTCCCGAACACCGGCCTGGACGCGTTCGGCACGCCGGTCGGCCCCGGCAAGCACTTCCTGTTCGGCACCGACGAGCTGGGCCGCGACGTGCTGTCCCGGGTCATCTACGGCGCGCGGGTCTCGCTCGCCATCGGCATCGGGGCGACGCTCATCTCCCTGATCATCGGGATGGTCGTCGGGATCTTCGCGGGCTTCTACGGCGGCCCGGTCGACACCTTCCTGTCCCGCTTCATGGACCTGCTGCTGAGCTTCCCGTTCCTGCTGCTGGCGATCGCGCTGGTGGCGAGGTTCGGGCCCAGCTTCCAGCTGGTCCTCTACCTGCTGGCCTTCTTCGGCTGGCCGGCGATCGGGCGGCTCGTCCGTGGGCAGGTGCTGGCGCTCAAGGAGCGCGAGTTCGTCGAGGCGGCCCGCTCGCTCGGCTCGAACAACCTGCGGATCATGTTCGTGGACATCCTCCCGAACCTGCTGCCGCTGGCCGTCGTGTACTCCACCCTGCTGGTGCCGATCAACATCGTGGCCGAGGCGACGCTCTCGTTCCTCGGCCTCGGTGTCCAGCTCCCGACCGCCTCGTGGGGCGGCATGATCTCGGAGTCGCAGAACGGCTCGCTCTACCAGGTCGCCTGGTGGCTGCTGGTGTTCCCCTCGATCGCCCTGTTCCTGGTGACGCTCGCCTTCAACCTGCTCGGTGACGGACTGCGGGATGCACTCGACCCCCGCTCCGGCCGCAGCCAGCTCGGAAAGTAGGGCCTGCCGTGTTCTCGTTCGTGGTCCGTCGGGTCATCTACCTGGTGATCGTGCTGCTGATCCTGAGCTTCCTGACCTACCTGCTGTTCTTCGGGGGCAACCCCGGCAACATCGCCGCCCAGGTCGTCGGCCGCAACGCCACGGCGGCCCAGATCGCGAACACCCGGATACGCCTCGGGCTCAACCACTCGCTGCTCTACCAGTGGTGGCACTACGTGACGCAGGCCGTCTTCCACGGCAACCTCGGCACCGACTTCCAGAACCAGGAGCCGGTGATCACCGAGATCAAGCAGGCGCTGCCGGTCACGGCATCGCTCACCATCGGCGGGGCGATCCTCTGGATGCTGCTGGGCATCCCGATCGGCATCCAGTCGGCGACCAAGCCGCGCAGCATCCGCGACCGGCTGTCGACCATCTTCGCGCTGACGTTCCTGTCGATCCCGAGCTTCGTGCTCGGCCTCGTGATGCTCTACTTCCTGTTCTTCGACCTGACCGACCACGCGCACCTCCACTGGTTCCCGTCCGGCACGTACGTGCCGATCACCCAGAACGTGGGGCAGTGGTTCGTGCACATGATCCTGCCGTGGATCTCGATCGCCCTGGTCAGCGCCGCGGTCTACACCCGCCTGATGCGGGCCTCGCTGCTCGACGTCCTCGGCGAGGACTACATCCGGACGGCCCGGGCCAAGGGTCTGCCGCGCCGGACGGTGCTGTTCAAGCACGGCGTCCGCGCCGCGCTGAGCCCGATCGTCACCCAGTTCGGCCTCGACATCGGCACGCTGCTGGGTGGGGCCGTCATCACCGAGCAGGTCTTCAGCCTGCAGGGGATCGGTAAGCTGTCGCTGACCTCGCTGTTCTCGAAGAACCTCCCGGTGGTGTCGGGGACGATCCTCCTCGGCGCGGCCTTCATCGTGATCTTCAATGCCATCGTCGACGTGCTGTACGCGGTCCTCGACCCGCGCGTCCGGCTCAGCTGACCCGGCGACGACGTACACTCACCGACCGTGGAGACCGTGCTGCGCGTGCTGCTGATCGTCAGCAGCCTGTCGATCATGCTGCTGATCCTGCTGCACCGCGGCAAGGGCGGCGGCCTGTCGAACCTCTTCGGCGGCGGGGTCTCGTCCTCGCTCGGCGGGTCGTCGACGGTCGAGCGCAACCTCGACCGGTTCACGATCGCGTCGATCATCGTGTGGGTGGTCTGCATCGTCGGCATCGGGCTGCTCCACCGCACCTAGCCCGCCCGGCACCCCCACACCTTCCGGTCACACCGTGACCGGTACGCACCACCAACGAACGAGGAGACGTCGTGGCAGGCGGCAACGCGATCCGGGGCAGCAGGGTCGGCGCCGGCCCCATGGGCGAGGCCGAGCGCGGCGAGGCGGCGCCGCGAACGCGGATCTCCTACTGGTGCGCCAACAAGCACGAGACGCGCCCGACCTTCGCGCACGACGCCGCGATCCCCGACACCTGGGACTGCCCGCGCTGCGGCTACCCGGCCGGCCGGGACCGCGAGGACACCCCGGCGCCCCCGAAGACCGAGCCGTACAAGACCCACCTCGCCTACGTCCGCGAGCGGCGCAACGACGCCGACGGCGAGACGATCCTGCAGGAGGCACTGGCCAAGCTCCGCGGCCAGTAGCCCTCAGCAGCGGTCGAGTGCGGCCAGGTCGGCGAGGACCAACGACTCCTCGGTGCCGACGGCGCCGGCGGCCGGCACGTCGAGCTGCTTCGCGCCGCCGACCACCTGCGCGAGCGCGTCGGCCTTGCTGCTGCCGGTGACGACCAGCCACACCGCCCGGGCCGACTGGATGGCGCCGAAGCCGAGGCTGACGCGGGTCGGCGGCGGCTTCGGGCAGTCGCGGACCGCGAAGGCCGCCCGCTCGTCGCGCGCCGCGGGCGACCGCGGGAAGATCGAGGCCATGTGACCCTCGGGTCCCATGCCCAGCAGCAGCACGTCGAAGGCGGGCACCCGACCGCCGCCGGAGGCGAGCAGCGCGGCGACGTACGCCTCCGCCGCGGCCTCGGGGGTGTCGTACTCGGCGGTCGACCCCATCCGGTGCACGCGCGCCTCGTCGAGGGTGATCGCGGCTCCCAGTGCGTCGAGCGCCTGCAGGTCGTTGCGGTCCGGATCGTCCGGACCGACGAACCGCTCGTCGCCCCACCACACCTCGACGCGGGACCAGTCGACGACCTGCCGCGCCGGCGCCGCCGCGAGCGCCGTCAGCACGGCGATGCCGATGCCCCCACCCGTGAGCACGACGGAGGCGTCCCCGCGTACGGACTGGGCGTCGGCCAACGCCGTGACCAGCCGGGCTGCGGTCGCCGCGGCGAGGACGTCGCCGTCGGCCGCCGGCACGATCTGCCGGGGCGCACTCACGACGCCGACCGCTCGGCCGGGTCGCGCCACACGTGGGTGCGCGTGCGGGGCCGGTCGGCGAGGTCGCCGAGGTCGGCCGACAGGCCCAGCGCCGCGGCATAGACCGGGTCGTCGTCGAGGCGGCGGAGCTCCTCGGCGAGCAGGTCGCCGAGGTCGAACCACGGCAGCGGCATGGTGCGGTCCGGCTCGCCCGTACGCGAGAGCGTGCCGCTGCGATCGCCGTCGCGCGCGAGCGCGATCGTCGTGCCGCCGGCTCCCTCGCCGCCGTCGAGGTTCAGCTCGATCGCCTGGATGCCGCGGCCCTCGGCCTCGACGACGGGGACGTGGATGCCGAGCCGGCCACCCAGCCAGCAGGCGAGCAGGGTCCCGCTCGTGCTGCCGGGTCGGGCGGTGACGCTCGCGTCCGTCGCGGTGCCCGGCACGCCGTCGAACGCGCCGGCGAGGACCGCACGCCACGGCGTCGTCCGCGACCACGCCAGGTCGGTGTCGCCGGGTGCGAAGTCGCGGGCGCGCTGCTCGAGCGCAGCCAGCGGGTCGGCGGCGTTGGCGATGTCAGTGACCCGGCGGTCGGCGAGGACGCCGAGCGGGTCGTGCGCGATCAGGTCCGGCGGGTCACCGACCCACCAGGTGACGACAGGGGAGTCGGACGCCAGCAGCGGCAGCACCACGGACTCGGCGTGCAGCCCGAGCCGCCCGGACATCCGCAGGATCACGCTCTCGCCCGGTCCGAGCCGGCCGCCGATGAGGACCTCGGCGTCGAGCCGCGGCTGCGCCGCGTTGACCTGCCGGCGCACGACGATCAGCACCCGGCACGGGTGGGCAGAGGAGGCGACGGACGCGGCACGCTCGGCCTCGGCCACCTGCTCCTCATCGGCCACGACGACGAGCGTCAGCACCAGCCCCCTCGCCACGCCGCCGGCCTCGAGCCGGGCCTCGCTGAGGGCACGGACGACCGCCGTGCCGGTGGTGTCCCAGAGCGTCGTCACGCGAGCGGTCCCTTCGGGCTGCGGGTCACGGCCGGCGCCAGCTGCGGCCGTCGGCGGCGAGCATGTCGTCGGCCGCGCGCGGCCCCCACTCGCCGGCGCGGTAGGCGTGCGGCTGCTTGCCCGCCCAGAACGCCTCGAGCGGGTCGACGACCCGCCAGGAGGCCTCGACCTCCTCGTTGCGCGGGAAGAGCGTCGCGTCGCCGAGGAGCACGTCGAGGATGAGCCGTTCGTACGCCTCGGGCGAGCCTTCCGTGAAGGCCGCGCCGTAGGAGAAGTCCATCGACACGTCGCGGACCTCCATCGCCGAGCCCGGCACCTTGGAGCCGAACCGCAGCGTGACGCCCTCGTCGGGCTGCACCCGGATGACCAGCTGGTTGTTTCCCAACTCGGTGGTGTCGGTGACGGCGAACGGGAGGTGCGGCGCCTTGGCGAAGCTGACCGCGATCTCGGTCACCCGCCGCGGCAGCCGCTTGCCCGTACGCAGGTAGAACGGCACGCCGGCCCAGCGTCGGGTCTCCACGCCCAGGCGGACCGCGGCGTACGACTCGGTCGTCGAGGTCTTCGGGATGCCGGACTCGTCCAGGTAGCCGTGCACGCGCTCGCCGGCGAGCCAGCCCTGCTCGTAGCGGCCGCGGATGGCGTAGCGGTCGAGGTCGGTCGGCAGCGAGATGGCGTCGAGCACCTTGGACTTCTCGATGCGCAGGGCGTCGGCGTCGAAGGCCACCGGCTCCTCCATGGCGGTGAGCGCCAGCAGCTGGAGCAGGTGGTTCTGCAGCACGTCCCGGGCAGCGCCCGCCGAGTCGTAGAACCCGGCGCGGCCGGCGATGCCGACGTCCTCGGCCATGGTGATCTGGACGGAGTCGACGTAGTGCGCGTTCCAGATCGGCTCGAACAGCGTGTTGGCGAACCGCAGCGCGAGCAGGTTCTGGATCGTCTCCTTGCCGAGGTAGTGGTCGATCCGGAAGACGTCCTTGGCGGTGAACACCGAGTCGACGAGGTGGTTCAGCTCGCGGCTCGAGGCGAGGTCGTGGCCGAACGGCTTCTCGACCACGACCCGGCGCCAGCCGCCGGAGACGTGGTTGTCGGCCATCCCGGTGCGCTCCATCTGCTTGAGCACGACGGGGAACATCGCCGGCGGGATCGAGAGGTAGAACGCGGTGTTGCCGCCGATGCCGTGCGAGGCCTCGAGGTCGATGAGCGTCTGCGCGAGGGTGTCGAACGCCTCGTCGTCGTCGAACGAGCCCGGCACGAACCGGACCGCCTCGCTGATCCGCTGCCAGGCCTCGGGCCGCCACGGCGTCCGGCAGTGCGCCTTCGCCGCCTCCATCGCGAGCTCCTCGAAGTCGCCGTGGTCCCAGTCGCGCCGGGCGAAGCCGAGCAGCGCGAAGCCGGGCGGCAGCAGGCCGCGGTTGCCGAGGTCGTAGATCGCGGGGATGAGCTTCTTGCGCGCCAGGTCCCCGGTGACGCCGAAGACGACGAGCGCGCACGGGTCGGGTACGCGGGGCAGCCGCCGGTCCCTCGGGTCGCGCAGCGGGTTGGTGGCTGCGGCGCGCGGCTCGGCGACCACTCATCCCTCCCGGGCGGCGAGGCGGGTCGGCGCCGTCACTTCTTCGCTGCCTCGAGGTTCGCCGCGAGCGAGTCGAGGAGCTCGGTCCAGGCGACCTCGAACTTGTCGACGCCCTCGTCCTCGAGCACCTGGACGACGTCGTCGTAGTCGACGCCGAGGGCGGCGAGCTCGTCGAGGACGGCCTGCGCCTCGGCGTACGTCCCGGTGATGGTGTCGCCCCGGACGACGCCGTGGTCGGCCACCGCGTCGAGCGTCGCCTCGGGCATGGTGTTGACGACATCCGCGGCGACGAGGTCGACGACGTAGCGGGTGTCCTCGTACGCCGGGTCCTTGACGCCGGTCGAGGCCCACAGCGGCCGCTGCGGGCGAGCACCGAGCGCAGCCAGGGCAGCCCAGCGCTCGCCGCCGAAGACCTCCTCGAACGCCTGGTACGCCAGCCGCGCGTTGGCGATGGCGGCCTTGCCGCGGACGGCGGCGGCCTCCTTGCTGCCGATCTTGTCGAGCCGCTGGTCGATCTCGGTGTCGACGCGGGAGACGAAGAACGACGCGACGCTCTCCAGGCCCTTGAGCTCGCCCCCCGCGGCGCGGCGGCGCTCGAGCCCGTCGAGGTAGGCGTCCATGACCGCGCGGTACCGCTCGAGCGAGAAGATCAGCGTGACGTTGACGGAGATGCCCTCGGCCAGCGCCTGGCTGATCGCTGGCAGGCCCTCGCGGGTCGCCGGGATCTTGATGAAGAGGTTGGGCCGGTCGACCTGCCACCACAGCGCGCGCGCCTCGGCGATCGTGAACGCGCCGTCGTGGGCGACCCGCGGGTCGACCTCGATCGACACCCGGCCGTCGCGGCCGTCGGTCGCGTCATAGGTCGGACGGAGCACGTCGCAGGCGTTGCGGACGTCCATCGTGGTGATCGCCCGGACGGCCTCGCCGAGGTCGACGCCGCGGGTGGCGAGGTCGGCCACCTGCTCGGCGTACGCCTCGCCGTTCGACAGCGCCTTCTGGAAGATCGACGGGTTGGTGGTGACGCCGACGACGTGCTTGTCGCGGACCAGACCGGCGAGGCCGCCGGTGGTGATGCGGGTCCGGTCGAGGTCGTCGAGCCACACGGCGACGCCGGCCGCGGACAGGTCGCCGAGCGGGGTGGTGTCGGACTGGGCCATGGGGCGCTCCCGGGGTCGAGGGTCGGAGGTCAGGCGCCGGCGTGCTGCAGGCTGGCGTGCGCGGCCGCGACGACGCGGTCGGGGGTGAAGCCGTACTGCTCGAGCAGGACCTCGCCGGGCGCGCTGGCACCGAAGTGGTCGATGCCGACGATCTCGCCGCTGTCACCGGCCAGGTCCGCCCAGCCGAACGGCGTGGCCGCCTCGACGACGACGCGGGCCCGGACGTCCGGTGGGATGACCTCGTCGCGGTAGGCGCGGTCCTGGTCGGCGAACCACTCGCGGCAGGGCATGGACACCACGCGGGTCGGCGTGCCCTCGGCCTCGAGGACCTCGCGGGCGGCGACCGCCAGCTGCACCTCGCTGCCGGTCGCGATGAGGATCACCTGCGGGGTGCCCTGCGCGGCCTCGGCGAGGACGTACCCGCCCTTGGCCACGCCGTCGGCCGGCGCGTAGACGGTCCGGTCGATCGTCGGCAGCTTCTGCCGGCTGAGGATCAGGCCCGCCGGCCGGTCGGTGTGGCGCAGGATCGTGGTCCAGGCGGCGATCGTCTCGGTCGCGTCCGCCGGGCGTACGACGTCGAAGTCGGGGACCGCCCGCAGCGACGCGAGGTGCTCGATCGGCTGGTGGGTCGGGCCGTCTGCGCCGAGGCCGATGGAGTCGTGGGTCCAGACGTACGTGACCGGGAGCTTCATGAGGGCGGCCAGCCGCACCGCGCCCCGCATGTAGTCGGAGAAGGTCAGGAACGTGCCGCCGTAGACGCGGGTGCCGCCGTGCAGCGCGATGCCGTTCATGATCGCGCCCATGCCGTGCTCGCGGATGCCGAAGTGCAGCACCCGGCCGTACGGGCCGCCTTGGAACATCTTGGTCTGCCGGTCCTCGGGCAGGAACGACGGCTCGCCCTTGGGGGTCGTGTTGTTGCTGCCGGCGAGGTCGGCCGAGCCGCCCCAGAGCTCGGGCAGCAGCGGCGCGGCCGCGGTCAGGAAGTCCTGGCTCGCCGTGCGCGTCGCGACCTCACCCGGGGCCTCGTACGTGGGCAGGCCGTCGGTCCAGCCGGCGGGGAGCTCGAGCCGGGCCATCCGCTGCTGCAGCGCCTTGGCCTCGGGGTTCTTCTCGGCCCAGGCGTCGAAGTCCTTCGTCCACGCCGCATGTGCCTCGCGCCCGCGGTCGGCGACCTTGCGGACGTGGGCGAGGACCTCGTCGGGCACCGCGAAGGTGGCCTTCGGGTCGACACCGAGGATCTTCTTGGTGGCCTCGATCTCCTCCTGGCCGAGCGCCGACCCGTGGGCCGCGCCGGTGTTCTGCTTGGTCGGGGCGGGCCAGCCGATGATGGTCCGGAGCGCGATGAAGCTGGGCTGGTCGGTGACCCGCTTCGCCGCGTCGAGTGCCTTGCTCAGCTCGACGATGTTCTCGGTGTAGCTGCCGTCGTCGGCCAGCCAGTCGACGTGCTGGACGTGCCACCCGTACGCCCGGTAGCGGGCGGCGACGTCCTCGGTGAACGCGATGTCGGTGTTGTCCTCGATCGAGATGTGGTTCTCGTCGTAGACCAGCGTGAGGTTGCCGAGCCGCTGGGTGCCGGCCACCGACGACGCCTCGGCGGAGACGCCCTCCTCGAGGTCGCCGTCGGAGGCGATGCAGTAGATGTGGTGGTCGAACGGGCTGGTGCCCGGCGCCGCGTCGGGGTCGAACAGGCCGCGCTCGCGGCGCTGCGCCATCGCCATGCCGACGGCGTTGCCGACGCCCTGGCCGAGCGGTCCGGTGGTCACGTCGACGCCCGGGGTGTGGCCGTACTCGGGGTGACCCGGGGTGCGGCTCTCCCAGGTGCGGAGAGACTTCAGGTCGTCGAGCGAGAGGCCGTAACCGGAGAAGTAGAGCTGGATGTACTGGGTGAGGCTCGAGTGACCGCACGAGAGGACGAACCGGTCGCGGCCGATCCAGTCCGGATCCGTCGGGTCGAAGCGCAGGTAGCGCTGGTAGAGCAGGTACGCGAGCGGGGCGAGGCTCATCGCGGTGCCGGGATGGCCGTCACCGGACTTCTCCACCGCGTCCATCGCGAGCGTCCTGACCACGTCCACGGCCTGCCGGTCGAGGTCGTCGTCCCATCCGGTGCTGGTGCTGGCTGCCACGTCCGGCCTCGTACCTCTCGTCGTCTGTCGTCGTCTGTCGCTGTGCAGGTGCGCCGTCTGCCTGTGTCGCGCAGGAGCGCGGCCGTGGCGAGCCTGCCGTCGACCTCGAACCTAGCCGTGCGGCAAGGTCGAGATGTCGCTGCGCGCCGTCTGCCCGTCGACGCCTCCGTGAACGCTCCCCGACCCGGCGGCGATGCCGGATCCGGCGGACGGCTCGCCGGCGCGACCCCAGCCGCTGCGAGCCCTAGACTCACGCCGTGTCGATCGCCGTCCAGTCTGCCCCTGCCCGCACGGGACGCGCTGGAATCCTCCCGACGGCGCGGGGTTATCTGGCTCTCACCAAGCCCCGGATCATCGAGCTGCTGCTCGTCACGACGCTCCCGCCCATGGTGCTCGCCGAACACGGGTTCCCGTCGTGGTGGCTCGTCGTCGCGACGCTGGTCGGCGGCTCGTTCGCGGCCGGTGCGGCGAACACGATCAACTGCTACTGCGACCGCGACATCGACAAGGTCATGCACCGCACGTCGAAGCGGCCGCTCGCGGCGGCGGCGAGCATCGAGCCGGTCAACGCGCTCCGGTTCGGCCTCGCCCTGTCGGTGGTCGCGACCCTGCTGCTCGGGTTCGCGGTCAACTGGCCGTCGGCGCTGCTGGCCGACGCCGCGATCGCGGTCTACGTCTTCGTCTACACGCTCGGGCTGAAGCGGCGCACCCCCTCGAACATCGTCATCGGCGGCGCGGCCGGCTGCTTCCCCGCGATCATCGGGTGGTCGGCGGTCACCGGCACCGTCGGCTGGCCCGCCGCCGTCCTGTTCGCGGTCGTCTTCTTCTGGACGCCGCCGCACTTCTGGGCCCTGGCGCTGCGGTTCAAGGACGACTACGCCTCTGCGGGCGTGCCGATGCTGCCGGTGGTGGCGCCGCCGCGCACGGTCGCCCGCCGGATCGTCGGCTACTCCTGGGGCATGGTCGCCGTCTCGCTCCTGCTCATCCCGGCTGCCGGCTGGATCTACGGCGCGGTCGCGCTCGCGGCCGGCGCCTGGTTCCTGAGCGAGGCGTACGCCCTGCGCCGGCGGGTGCGGGCCGGCACCGACCCGAAGCCGATGCGGCTGTTCCACTACTCGATCAGCTATCTGACGCTGCTGTTCCTCGCGGTGGCCGTCGCCCCGCTCATCAGCCGCTAGGAGCCAGCTCCCCGCGCCCGACCTGGAGCGGCTCGGTCAGGGACAGCGCCAGCAGCAGGCAGGACGCCCAGAACGCGGTGGCGCCCGCGACGTGCACCTCGATCAGCCAGCCGGGCAGGCCCGTCGCGTACTGCAGGAAGCCCACCGCAGCCTGCGCGATGAGCAGGCCCAGCACCCAGGACGCCCGGCGGCGGACGTCCGCCGGGGCGCCGGCGACGCGCAGCAGCACCACCAGCACGACCACACCGCCCGCGAGCAGCAGGACCAGGTCGCTGTGCAGCTGCGTGATGTCGCGGCGGTCGAAGGGCAGGCGGTTGTCGACGCGGCTGCCGGCCCACGGTCCGGTGCCGGTGACGAGCGTGCCGACCACGATGACGGCCCCCGCTCCCGCGACCAGCGCGCGGCTGAGCCACGTCACCTCGGGGCGTACGCGAGTCACCACCGCGCCCGCCGGCCGGCCCAGCCGGTGGTGGATGACCAGGGCGTCCCAGAGGAGCCCGAGCGCGAGCAGCAGGTGGACGGCGACCAGCAGCGGGTTGAGCCGGGTCAGCACGGTGAGGCCGCCGAGGACGGCCTCGGCGACGTAGCCGCCGAACAGCGCGCCGACCAGCCCGTAGCAGTCGCTCCGGCGGACCCGCAGGACCAGCCAGGCGAGGACGACGACGCCGGCCAGGAAGACGCCCGCGGACAGCACGCGGTTCCCGAACTCGATCAGGCCGTGGAAGGTCAGACCGCTGTGCAGCGAGTCGGCGGTGCACGTCGGCCACGTCGGGCAGCCCAGGCCGGAGCCGGTGAGGCGTACGGCTGCCCCGGTGACGACGACCAGCCCGAGGATCCAGCAGACCGCGCCGGCCATCCGGCGGGCGGTCCGCGGGTCGGCCGGCGGCCGGAGCCGGAGCGCCCGGGTCGGTGTCGTGGTCGGTGCGCTCACGGCGTCGCCGACCGGGCGCGGGCTGGGCTCGTCATGGCGAAGCCAGGGTACGGCCGCGGCGTCGCTTCCGGCTCGTCGGCGCTTGTGGCCGGCGCGGTGCTAGTGAGAGATGTGGGCCGCGCGCGTCTCGCCGGCCGCAGCGCGCGTGACCAGCAACGACGTGGTCGTCAGCGGGCCGATGACCTGGTGCCACCCGGTCCAGATGTGGGCACCCGGCAGCAGGATGTCTTGCTCCTGCACACCGCCGATCACCGCCGACACCGTGACCGTGCCGTCGGTCGTCCGGGTCACGCTGGGCTGGGTCGGGACGCGCGCCGCGCCGAACGGTGTGGTCCAGCTCCACGTGGCGGTCCCTGCCGTCCAGGTGCCGTACTGCAGGATGCCGTTCGCGGACTCGACGACGAAGTCGGCGGTCCCGGGTCCGTTGGCGACCGCCGGGTCACCGGCGATAGATGGTGGCGGGGTCACCGGGCGGAGCCAGCCGCTCCAGGTCGTCCCGATGATCGTCGCGTGCCAGAGCACGCCGGTGCCATCGGCGGTCGTGCTGCCGAGCTGCCGCCCGACGACGTCGATGCGTCCGGCGCTGCCGCTCGCGTCGATGCCGTACACGGTGCCCGAGCTCGTCAGTGTCCGCGCGCTCCAGGCGCTGCCGCTCCAGCTGAGCTCGATCAGTGCGCCGTCCTGGCCGGTGCCGAGGATGACGAGCTGGCCGTCGCTCGGGCTGGCGATGGCCGGGGCCGTCCGCAAGATCGGGATGCGGAGCGCTGCCGTGAGGTCCTCGGTCTCGAGGGCTGCGGTGGGAGACGTGCGCCAGCTGTGCACGATGTGGCCGGCGGCGTCGAGGCTGACCTCGTCGACGCGAGTGCCGCCGAAGGATGCCATGCGCGGGACGTCGGCGACCGCGTCCTTGTCCGCGTACGGCGTGTAGCTCGCCCAGTAGCCGTCGAGGTCCTGGTCGGTCGAGACCGATGCGTCGGTGCCGGTGTGCGCCTCGGAGATCATGTCGAAGTAGCGGTGGCGGCCGGCGTCGTCGGCCGACCAGCCCAGGAAGAGCACGACGTGCTGCTCGCTGGCGCTCTGCACGCCGAGCAGGTCGCCGCGCTGCAGCGCCGCGACCGACGGCAGCCGGGCGTCGTAGGGCGACGCGCTCGAGACGAAGTCTCCGGTCACCGCCGAGGTCGGCAGGTCCCACGCCATCGACAGGAACCCGGAGCAGTCCTGCCGGTACGAGTGTCCGGTGCCCGTCCGCGGCGCCGAGGCCGGGTAGTAGGCGGACTGGCTGTAGGGGACCGGCTCCGTCGTCCAGGACAGCGCCCGCTCGACGATCTCGGTGCGGCTGATCGAACTGCCGGTGTCGACGGTGCCCACCGTGGCGTGCGCCGGAGCGGCGCCGGTGACGGCCAGACCGACCCCCACGACGCTCGCGGCCACGAGGCCGACGAGGGTGCGGCGGAGCGGGTTCACGCCTGGTGCCTCGTCGCGCGCCCGCGACCACCTTGACCCGACACGCGGGCATGTTCACCCGGATGGGCGCAGGTGTCCACCCCTCGTCAGGCCTGCCAGCGGAAGCTGCGGGCGGCCAGCGCGATGCCCGCCACCGCCCAGACCGCCAGGACCAGCACGTCGTGGCCCGGCAGCGAACCCTGCCCCAGCGAGGCGCGCAGGCCGTGCGAGAGGGCGGCGGCGGGAAGCTGCTGGGCGATCGACCGGACGACGTGGGGGAGCGCCGTCAGCGGGAACACGATGCCGCCGAGGAGCAGCAAGACGAGGTAGACGCCGTTGGCGGCGGCGAGGGTCCCCTCGGCCCGGAGCGTCCCGGCCATCAGCAGCCCGAGCCCGCTGAACGCGGCCGTCCCGAGGACGAGCAGCAGCAGCGCCGGGGCCGGGTTGCCGTGCGGGTGCCAGCCCAGGACGTACCCCAGCCCCACGAGCAGCGCGGCCTGCACGACCTCGACCGCGACGACCCCCAGCGTCTTGGCGGTCAGCAGCACGGGCCGGGTCAGCGGCGTCGTCCCCAGCCGGGCGAGGACACCGTAGGACCGCTCGAAACCGGTGGCGATCGCCTGGCCGGTGAACGCCGTCGACATGACCGCCAGCGCCAGGACTCCCGGCACCAGGAACTGCACCCCCGCACCGTCGACCTTCACGGCCGAGAAGAACGCGAGCAGGACCAGCGGGATGACCAGCGTGAGCAGCAGCGACTCGCCGCGGCGGAGCGAGAGCCGGAGCTCCATGGCCGTCTGCCGGCCGAGGATGGTGAGCGCCGGAGCCGGCGCGTTGCCGCTCATGCGCGCAGGTCCCGTCCGGTGAGCTCGAGGAACACGTCCTCGAGGTCGCGCCCGACCTGCAGGTCGTCGGGCATCGCGCCCTGCGCGGCGGCCCAGGCCGTCACGTCGGCGACCAGGGCCGGGGAGACGGTCGCCGCGGTCACGACGTACCGGCCGGGCTCGGGCTCGCTGACCCGGGCGCCGGCGACGGCGAGCCGGCCGGTGTCCAGGCCCGGGGTCGACCGGAAGCGGACCGAGCCGGCGCCGGCGGTGAGCTCGGCCACGGTCCCGGCGGCGCGTACGCGGCCGTGGTCGACCACGACCACGTGGTCGGCGAGCTCGGTCGCCTCGCCCATGTCGTGGGTCGTCAGCAGGACGCACGCGCCCTCGGCGCGCAGGTCGCGGACCAGCTGCCAGGTCTCGGCGCGGGCCTGGACGTCGAGACCGGCCGTGGGCTCGTCCAGGAAGACCACCTCGGGCCGGCCGACGACCGCCATCGCGAGCGACAGCCGCTGCCGCTGGCCGCCCGAGAGCCGGCGGAAGGAGGTCCGGGCCACCTCCGTCAGTCCCAGCCGGTCGAGCAGGGCCGCGGGGTCGAGCGGGTCGGCGAAGTACGACGCGACCAGCCGCAGCATCTCCGCGCAGCGCGCCCCGGGGTAGCCGCCGGGCTGCTGCGGCATCACCCCCACCCGGTGCCGCAGCGCACGGCTGCCGGGGCGCAGGCCGAGGACGGCGACCTCGCCGCCGTCGGCGGTCCGCAGCCCCTCGCAGATCTCGACGGTGCTGGTCTTGCCGGCGCCGTTCGGGCCGAGGACGGCGGTGACCGCGCCGGCCGCGGCGTCGAGGTCGAGCCCGTCGACGGCGCGGAGCGACCCGTACGCCTTCACCAGCCCGCGCACCCGGACGGTCACGGGTGCTCCCGCTGCAACCAGTCGGCGGCGAAGGCCGCTGCGCCCTCGGCGGGCAGCAGCCGCGCGGTCGCCCCGGCGACGGTGCCGACGGTGACGGCCCCGGTGGCCTCGTACGCGGCCCCCAGCCGGTCGAAGTCGGCCGCATCGAAGTCGAGGTCGGTCCAGGTGACCCAGCGACGATCGCCGCCGGTGGCGAGGGCGGCACCGTGCATGACGGTCTTCGCCGTGCCCGCCCGCTGCTCGCCTACGTGGAAGACCGAGCAGGACGACCAGCCCGCGCCGAGCAGCAGCACCGACCCGCGGGCGGCGGCGACGCGGCCGAGCGGGCTGGCCTCGCCGAAGCCCGGCGCGAGCCGGTGGGCGGCGGTCAGCTCCGCCGCGCGGTCGCCGACGGCCGCGAACGACAGCTGCGGGTGGTCGCTGCGCTGCGCACCGGGCCACGTGCGGACGAGCTCGGCGACGGCACCCATGTGCTGCGACGGCGAGGACCGCGGGTGGTAGCCGGGCAGCTCCGCACGGATGAGCGGCCACTCCTCGGGAGGGGCCGGCGGGTTCGACCAGCTGGCCGGATCGCTGTTGCCGGGGGTGTGCGTGGGGACCAGCAGGGTGCCGTGCCGCCCGACGACGTCGAGCAGCGCCTGCACCACCGCGACCGGTCCGCCGAGCACCCGGCCGAGCGCGCGGAGCGAGGAGTGGACGCAGACGACGTTGCCCCAGCCGAGGCCCAGTGCGGTCAGGTCGGCGGCGATGCTCGTACGCGTCGCGAGCGGCCGGTCGGTCACCTCGGCATCCTCCCAGGGCCCTGCGTTCGACGCCCGGCGGCATTTACGTCACACTAGGGTTGTGAAAACCCAGGCCGAGCCGACGCGGGAGCGCGTCGTCGGTCTGCTGCTGGCCGAGGGACCCACCACGGCCGCCTGTCTGGCCGAGCGGATCGGGCTCACGCCCGCCGCCGTCCGCCGGCACCTCGACGGCATGGTCGGCGACGGCACGCTGATCGCCTCCTCGCCGCAGCCCGCCCCGTGGCGGGAGCGCGGCCGCGGCCGCCCGGCCCGGACGTACGCCCTCAGCGACGTCGGCCACGCCCGGGCGCAGCACGCGTACGACGACCTGGCGGCCGACGCCCTGGACTTCCTGGACGCGCTCGGCGCGGTCGAGGAGTTCGCGTCCGCTCGCGCCGAAGAGCTGCGCGCCCGCTACGCACCGCAGGTCGGTGACCGGGGAACAGCCGGCCTCGCCGACGCGCTGACCAGCGACGGGTACGCCGCCACCACCCACGTCGTCCCCACGGGGACGCAGCTGTGCCAGCACCACTGCCCGGTCGGCGGCGTCGCCGCCCGGTTCCCGCAGCTGTGCGAGGCCGAGACGGCAGCCTTCCAGCAGCTGCTCGGCCAGCACGTCCAGCGACTGGCCACCATCGCCCACGGCGACGGTGTCTGCACCACGCACGTCCCGAGCACGACCAGCCAGACCGAGCGAGAGGCGAGTGCATGACCACCACCCCGGAGCGCACCACCCAGCAGGAGTCCCTCGACCAGATGGGCTCCTACCGGTTCGGCTGGTCCGACTCGGACGCCGCCGGCGCGACCGCCAAGCGCGGTCTGTCCGACGCCGTGGTCCGCAACATCAGCGACCTGAAGAGCGAGCCCGAGTGGATGCTCGAGCTCCGTCTCAAGGCGCTGCGCCTGTTCGCCAAGAAGCCGATGCCGTCCTGGGGTGCCGACCTGACCGGCATCGACTTCGACAACATCAAGTACTTCGTCCGCTCGACGGAGAAGCAGGCCACCAGCTGGGACGAGCTGCCCGACGACATCAAGAACACCTACGACAAGCTCGGGATCCCCGAGGCGGAGAAGCAGCGCCTGATCGCCGGCGTCGCGGCCCAGTACGAGTCGGAGGTCGTCTACCACCAGATCCGCGAGGACCTCGCCGAGAAGGGCGTCATCTTCGTCGACACCGACACCGGCCTGCGCGAGCACGAGGAGCTGTTCCGCGAGTACTTCGGGACCGTCATCCCGGTCGGGGACAACAAGTTCGCGTCGCTCAACACCGCTGTCTGGTCGGGCGGGTCCTTCATCTACGTGCCGAAGGGCGTGAAGGTCGACATCCCGCTGCAGGCGTACTTCCGGATCAACACCGAGAACATGGGCCAGTTCGAGCGGACGCTGATCATCGCCGACGAGGGCTCGTCGGTGCACTACGTCGAGGGGTGCACCGCCCCGATCTACAAGTCGGACTCGCTGCACTCGGCCGTGGTCGAGATCGTCGTGAAGAAGGACGCGCACGTCCGGTACACGACGATCCAGAACTGGTCGAACAACGTCTACAACCTGGTGACCAAGCGGACCTCGGTCGCGGCCGGCGGCCGGATGGAGTGGATCGACGGCAACATCGGATCCAAGGTCACGATGAAGTACCCCGCCTGCTACCTGCTCGGCGAGCACGCCCACGGCGAGACGCTGTCGATCGCCTTCGCGGGCGAGGGCCAGCACCAGGACGCCGGCGCCAAGATGGTCCACGCCGCCCCGAACACCAGCTCGCAGATCATCAGCAAGTCGGTCGCGCGCGGCGGCGGCCGGACCTCGTACCGCGGCCTGGTCCAGGTCGACCCCGGCGCCACCGGCACCAAGGCGACCGTGAAGTGCGACGCGCTCCTCGTCGACCAGATCAGCCGCAGCGACACCTACCCCTACGTCGACGTCCGCGAGGACGACGCGTCGATCGGGCACGAGGCGACGGTCAGCAAGATCGGTGCCGACCAGCTCTTCTACCTGCAGAGCCGCGGCGTGCCCGAGGACGAGGCCATGGCGATGATCGTCCGCGGCTTCGTCGAGCCGATCGCCCGTGAGCTGCCGATGGAGTACGCCCTCGAGCTCAACCGCCTCATCGAGCTGCAGATGGAGGGCGCTGTCGGATGACGACGGCCGCGACGAAGAACGTCGAACGAAAGCCCGCGACCGCGGTCAGCGTCGCCCCGGGCTCGGCCGCGACCGAGCGCAGCGGCGGCCCCGGCGCGCCGGTCGCCAGCCGCGCGCTGCGCCCGACCAGCCGTGAGGTCGATGCGTTCGCCCCGGTCACCGGTCGCGAGGAGGAGTGGCGCTACACGCCGCTCGCCCGCCTCGGCGGCCTGCTCGACGGGGTGGCTGCCGACGGCTCGGCCGAGGTCACGGTGTCCGAGCGCGAGGGCGTCACGACCTCCCGCGTCCCGATGAGCGACCCGCTGGTCGGGTCGGTGCTGACCCCCGCCGACCGGCTCTCCGCGGTCGCCATGGCCAGCAGCGCCGACGCCCTCGTCGTCCGCATCGCCGCGGAGGCCGTCGTCGCCGAGCCGGTCGAGATCGACGTACGCACCTCGGCGGGGACCTCCTACGGGCACCTCGTGCTCGACGTGGGCGCCCATGCCCGCGCGACCGTCGTGCTCGACCACACCGGGGGCGGCGTACGCGGCAGCAACACCGAGATCCGCGTCGGCGACGGCGCCCGCGTCACCGTCGTCGACGTCCACGAGCAGGACCGCGACGCCGTCCACGCCGAGGCCCAGGCGGCCTCCGTCGGCCGCGACGCGGTGCTCCGGCACGTCGTGGTCACCCTCGGCGGCGACCTGATCCGCATCACGCCGACGGTCACGTACGCGGGTCCCGGCGGCGACGCCGAGCTCGCCGGCCTCTTCCTCACCGGCGCGGGCCAGCACCACGAGCACCAGCTGTTCGTCGACCACGAACCGCCGCAGTGCCGCAGCCGCGTGCTCTACAAGGGCGCGCTGCAGGGCGTGGGCGCGCACGCGGTCTGGGTCGGCGACGTCCGCATCGGCGCCCGCGCCGAGGGCACCGACACCTACGAGCTGAACCGCAACCTCGTCCTCACCGACGGCGCCCGCGCCGACTCGGTCCCCAACCTCGAGATCGAGACCGGTGAGGTCACCGGCGCCGGCCACGCCAGCGCCACCGGCCGGTTCGACGACGAGCAGCTCTTCTACTGCATGGCCCGCGGCATCCCCGAGACAGCTGCTCGTCGACTGGTCGTCCGGGGCTTCTTCGCCGACGTGCTCTCCCGCGTCGACGACGAGCCGCTCCGCGACCGGCTGCTCGCCCGGGTGGACGACCTGCTCGAGGCTCCGACCCCGGCGGACGCGGCATGAGCTGGACCCGCGTCGCGTCGGCCGCCGAGGTCGGCGAGGACAAGGCCGTACGCGTCGAGGTCGGCGGCACGCCGATCTGCCTCGCCCGCTCGAACGGCCGGCTCTACGCCGTCGCCGACACCTGCACCCACGCCGACGTCTCGCTCTCCGAGGGAGAGGTCGACGACGGCACGGTCGAGTGCTGGCTGCACGGCAGCTGCTTCGACCTCGCCACCGGCGCACCGACCGGCCTGCCCGCGACCGTCCCGGTCGCCACGTACCCGACCAAGACCGAGGGCGAGAACGTCTACGTCTCCCTCGGCGACAGAGGCGAGGACGCCCAGGGCGCCCTCGCGGAGGAGTGAGCCCCGCCATGTCGACGCTCGAGATCAAGGACCTGCAGGTCGCCGTGGAGGACAAGGAGATCCTCCGCGGCATCAGCCTCACGGTGAAGGCCGGCGAGACCCACGCGATCATGGGTCCGAACGGCTCCGGCAAGTCGACGCTGGCCTACGCCGTCGCCGGCCACCCGAAGTACACCGTCACCGGCGGTTCCGTGACGCTCGACGGTGAGGACGTGCTGTCGATGTCCGTCGACGAGCGCGCCCGCGCGGGCGTGTTCCTGGCGATGCAGTACCCGGTCGAGGTGCCCGGGGTCTCCGTCGCCAACTTCCTGCGCAGCGCCGCGACGCAGATCCGAGGCGAGGCGCCGAAGCTGCTGCCCTGGAACCGCGAGCTGAAGGCCGCGATGGCCGAGCTGCAGATGGACCCGGCGTTCTCGGGGCGCTCGGTCAACGAGGGCTTCTCCGGCGGCGAGAAGAAGCGGCACGAGATCCTGCAGCTGGAGCTGCTCAAGCCGAAGATCGCGATCCTCGACGAGACCGACTCCGGCCTCGACGTCGACGCCCTGAAGGTCGTCTCCGAGGGCGTCAACCGGGTGCGCGCCGGCGGCGAGACCGGCACGCTGCTGATCACGCACTACACCCGGATCCTGCGCTACATCGAGCCCGACTTCGTCCACGTCCTCGTCGACGGCAAGGTCGTCGAGGAGGGTGGCCCGGAGCTCGCGCAGGTCCTGGAGGACGGCGGGTACGAGCGCTTCCGTCCGGCAGCGGCGACGTCATGACCGCCGTGACCGACCTCAGCGGAGCTCACGCCGTCTACGACGTCGACCGGGTGCGCAAGGACTTCCCGATCCTCGGCCGCGAGATCCACGGCCGGCCGCTGGTCTACCTCGACTCCGCGAACTCGGCGCAGAAGCCGCAGGTCGTCATCGACGCCGAGGCCGACCTCTACGCCCACCACTACGCCAACGTCGCCCGCGCCGTGCACACCCTCGGTTCGGAGGCGACCAACGCCTTCGAGGCGGCGCGCGACACGGTGGCCGCGTTCCTCAACGCGCCGAGCCGCGACGAGGTCGTCTTCACCAAGAACATCTCCGAGGCGCTGAACCTGCTGGCGTACTCGTTCTCGAACGCCTCGACCTTCCCCGGCGCGGAGCGGTTCCGGCTCGGCCCGGGCGACGAGATCGTCGTCACCGAGATGGAGCACCACTCGAACCTCGTGCCGTGGCAGCTGCTCGCGCAGCGGACCGGGGCGACGTTCCGTTGGATCCCGCTCGACGACGAGGGCCGGCTCGTCTCCGCGGCTATCGACGAGGTCATCAACGAACGGACCAAGGTCGTCTCGTTCGTCTACCAGTCGAACGCGCTGGGCACGATCAACCCGGTCGCGCGGCTCGTCGCGCGGGCCCGCGAGGTGGGCGCGATCTCCATCGTCGACGCCGCGCAGGCCGCACCGCACCTGCCGCTCGACGTGCAGGAGATCGGCGCCGACTTCGTCGCCTTCACCGGCCACAAGCTCTACGGCCCCACCGGCGTCGGCGTCCTCTGGGGCCGCTACGACCTGCTCGCCGCGATGCCGCCCTTCCTCGGCGGCGGCGAGATGATCGAGACCGTCGACATGACCGGGACGACGTACGCGGCGCCGCCGCACCGCTTCGAGGCGGGGACGCCGGCCATCGCGCAGGTCGTCGCCCTCGCGACCGCGGTCGAGTGGGTGCAGGGCGTCGGGCTCGACGCGATCCACGCCCACGAGGTCGCGCTGCTCGAGCACGCGCTCGAGGTGCTGCCGACGGTCGAGGGGCTGCACATCGTCGGGCCGACGACGGCCGTCGACCGCGGCGCCACGATCTCCTTCACCCTCGACGGCGTCCACCCGCACGACGTCGCCCAGCTGCTCGACGAGCGCGGCATCGCGGTGCGCGCCGGCCACCACTGCGCCCGCCCCGTCTGCGTCCGGTACGGCGTCGCGGCGACGACGCGGGCGTCGTTCGCCGCGTACACGACCCTGGGCGAGATCGACGCGCTGGTGGCGGGACTGCGAGAAGTCGGGGAGATGTTCCGGTGAGCATGCCGTCGCCGCAGCTCGAGTCGATGTACCAGGAGGTCATCCTCGACCACTACAAGCACCCGCACCACAAGGGCCTGCAGGACGACTTCGACGCCGAGGTCCACCACGTCAACCCGACCTGCGGCGACGAGGTGACCCTGCGGGTGCGGGTGCGCGACGGCGCGGTCGCCGAGGTCTCCTACGACGGGCAGGGCTGCTCGATCAGCCAGGCCTCGACCTCGGTGATGACCGAGCTCGTGACGGGTCGGCAGGTCACCGACGCGCTCGGGCTGCAGGAGGAGTTCCTCGCGCTGATGCAGGGCCGCGGCCAGGTCGAGCCCGACGAGGAGTCGCTCGAGGACGCCGTCGTGTTCGCGGGTGTCGCGAAGTACCCGGCGCGCGTCAAGTGCGCGCTGCTGGGCTGGATGGCGTGGAAGGACGCGACCGCACGGGCGGTCGCCGGCGAAGGGAACCCGGTATGAGCGTGGCCACCGAGGACGACGTCACCGAGGCGATGCGCGACGTCGTCGACCCCGAGCTCGGCATCAACGTCGTCGACCTCGGACTGCTCTACGGCGTCACGCTCAACGACGACGGCAGCACCACCCTCGACATGACCCTGACGTCAGCGGCGTGCCCGCTGACCGACGTGATCGAGGACCAGACCCGCGGTGCGCTCATGGGCGGGCCCGGCGGCGGGCTGGTCAGCGAGGTCACCATCAACTGGGTCTGGATGCCGCCGTGGGGTCCGGACAAGATCACCGACGAGGGTCGCGAGCAGCTGCGGAGCCTCGGCTTCAACGTCTGAGGAGGAGCGGCACATGTACGTCACCCGAGAGCAGGCCACGGCGACGTGTCTTGCCGCCATGGAGACCGGCCACGTCACCTTCGCCGCGCTCGGCGAGGCCGTCGGACGCCATCCCGTGTGGGCCGCCGCCGCCGTCCACGGCCAGGCGACGATGACGGCCGACGAGGCCATGAAGGCCGTGGCGCTGCTGCAGGTCGACGACGACGTGGCCGCGGCACTGCAGCGCATCCCGACCAAGGGGAGCGACCGTGACGTGCCGGTCGACCCGCTGCTCTACCGGTTCCACGAGATCAACCAGGCGTTCGGCGCGGCCATGAAGTCGGTGATCCACGAGATGTTCGGCGACGGGATCATGAGCGCCGTCGACTTCGAGGTCGACATCCAGAAGATCGCGGACCCCAAGGGCGACCGGGTCCAGGTCACCTACAACGGGAAGTTCCTGCCGTACCGGAAGTTCTGACCCCGGCGGGCCCGTACCATGGGAACCCCATGCTGACTGCCCACGACGTCGAGCTGCGCGTCGGCGCGCGGCTGCTGCTCGACCACGCCAGCCTGCTCGTCGGGCCGGGCGAGCGCGTCGGCCTCGTCGGCCGCAACGGCGCCGGCAAGACCACCTTCACCCGCACCCTCGCGGGGGAGACGCAGCCCGCCGGCGGCAGCATCACGGCGAGCGGCTCGATCGGCTACCTGCCGCAGGACCCGCGCGAGGGCGACCTCACCGACACCGCCCGGGACCGGGTGCTCTCGGCGCGCGGGCTCGACGTCCTGGCCCGCGACATGGCCAAGCTGCAGGTCGAGATGGCCGAGGCCGCCGACCCCGACTCCGCCGTACGCCGCTACGGCCGGCTCGAGGAGCAGTTCGTCGCGCTCGGCGGCTACGACGCCGAGCACGAGGCCGCGCAGATCTGCGCAGCCCTCGGCCTGCCGGAGCGGGTGCTGAGCCAGCAGCTGGAGACGCTCTCGGGCGGCCAGCGGCGCCGCGTCGAGCTCGCCCGCATCCTGTTCTCGGGCGCTGAGACGCTGCTGCTCGACGAGCCGACCAACCACCTCGACGCCGACTCCATCGGCTGGCTCCGCGACTTCCTGCGCCGGCACTCCGGCGGCCTCGTCGTCATCAGCCACGACGTCGACCTGCTCGAGCACGTCGTCACCAAGGTCGCGCACCTCGACCCCAACCGGCAGTCGCTCGACGTCTACAACATGGGCTGGAAGAAGTACCTCGCGCAGCGCGAGACCGACGAGCGCCGGCGCCGCCGGGAGGCCGCCAACGCCGAGAAGCAGATCGACGCGATGCGTACGCAGGCCGAGCGGATGCGGGCGTCGGCGACGCGGGCCAAGCAGGCGCAGTCGCTGTTCCGCCGCGCCGACCGGATCGCCGCCGGCGTCGAGGGCGTGCGCGAGACCGACCGCGTCGCGAAGCTCCGGTTCCCGACGCCTGCCCCGTGCGGCAAGGTGCCGCTGACCGCGACCGGCCTGTCGAAGTCGTACGGGTCGCTGGAGGTCTTCACCGACGTCGACCTCGCGATCGACCGCGGCGCGAAGGTCGTCGTCCTGGGCCTCAACGGAGCCGGGAAGACGACGCTGCTGCGGATCCTCGCCGCCGTCGAGGCGCAGGACACCGGCACGGTCAACCCCGGCCACGGCCTGCGGCTCGGCTACTTCGCGCAGGAGCACGACACCCTCGACCCCGACCGGACCGTGCTCGAGAACATGAAGTCCGCGAACCCTGACGCGGCGGAGCTCGATCTGCGGACGCTCGCGGGCGCGTTCCTGTTCGTCGGCGACGTCGTGCACCAGGCTGCCGGCACGCTGTCGGGCGGCGAGAAGACCCGGCTGGCGCTGGCGTGCCTGGTCGGGTCGGCGGCCAACGTGCTGCTGCTCGACGAGCCGACGAACAACCTCGACCCCGCCTCGCGCGCCGAGGTGCTGTCGGCGCTCGCCTCCTTCGAGGGGGCGGTCGTCCTGGTCACCCACGACGAGGGCGCGGTGACCGCGCTGAACCCCGACAAGGTGCTGCTGCTGCCTGACGGGACCGAGGATCTCTGGTCGGCCGACCTCGCCGACCTCGTCGCCCTGGCCTGACCCCGGTGTGCCGCCGCCGGGGCGGTGGGAGATCATGAGCGGTACCCATCGTTCGAGCAGGAGGCGGCAGCGTGGCGCAGCTCAAGAAGGGCAGTCGGATCGTGGGGGCGGAGCGCGACAAGCTCGCGACCGACCTCAAGAAGAAGTACGAGAAGGGCGAGTCGATCCGGGCTCTCGCGGAGTCGACGGGCCGGTCGTACGGCTTCGTGCACCGGGTGCTCTCCGACTCCGGCGTGACCCTGCGCGGTCGGGGTGGCGCCACCCGCCGCCCCGCCAAGTCCTGACGCCGCCGGCGCCCGCGGTGACCGCCGTCGACGTACCGGGGCTCGATCCGGATGCGCACCTGCTGGTCAGCCGCGAGGACGAGGTCGTCACGGTCACCCTCGACCGTCCCGAGGTCCACAACGCGCAGACCCCGGCCACCTGGTACGGCCTCGGGGCCGTCGGCCGTTGGCTGCCCGGTGACGTCCGGGCGGTCGTGCTGAAGGGCTCGGGCCGCTCGTTCTCCTCAGGCCTCGACCGGAAGGTGTTCGCGGCCAGCGAGCCGGCGAGCCTCGCGGACATCGCCACCTACCAGCTCGGCTTCACCTGGCTGCGGGACCCGTCGATCCTGACGGTCGCCGCGGTGCAGGGCTACGCCCTCGGTGCCGGCTGCCAGCTCGCGCTCTCGTGCGACCTGCGGGTGCTCGCCGACGACGCTCAGCTCGCGCTGCCCGAGCCCTCGCTCGGTCTCGTACCGGACCTCACCGGGACCCACCCGCTCGTGCACGCCGTCGGCTACGCGCGGGCGCTGGAGATGTGCCTGACCGGCCGGCGGCTGGCGGCCGACGAGTGCCTGCGCATCGGCCTGGCCAACAGCGTCGTCGCCCGCGCCGAGCTCGACGAGGCCGTCGACGCGCTGGTGGCCGC
>CAJCIY010000292.1 GCA_903970495.1 Candidatus Melainabacteria bacterium
TCCTGCTCTCCAGCCACTTCGGGTACTCGCTGTCGACGACCCACGTCGCCACCGGATCGATCCTCGGGAGCGGCGTCGGCAAGAAGGGCGCCGAGGTCCGCTGGTCGGTCGCCGGCCGGATGGCCACCGCGTGGGTGATCACGCTGCCGCTCGCCGGTCTGGTCGGCGCCGGCTCGTACGCGCTGGCGCACGCCGTCGGCGGCAGCACCGGCGTGGTCGTCGACTTCCTGGTGCTCGCCGCGATCGCGAGCACGATCTTCCTGCGGTCGAGGGCGAACAAGGTGACCTCGCACAACGTCAACGACGAGTGGGACGAACCGGCCGCCTCGCGCCAGCCCGTCGCCGCCGCGGCCTGAGGAGGCAGCAGATGAGCCACAGCTGGGTCAACCTGGGCGCCCTCTGGCGGATCCTCGTCGTCGGGCTGCTGGCCGGAGCGGGCCTGCCCGCGATCTACGCCGTCGGCATCCGCGCGCTCGCGACCGGGGAGCAGCCCGGTGACGAGCGGGTGTGGGCCGGCAGCCGCCCCGGCCTCGCAGCCGCGGCGGTGTGCCTCGCGGTCGTGCTGGCCGCCATCGGGTACGGCATCTACCTCATCGTCAGCTCGTCCTAGGAGACGCCGTGCCCCTGCCACCACCGCTGCTGCAGATCGTGGAGTGGCTCCGCGCCGGCTATCCCGACGGGGTGCCCGAGCGCGACTACCAGCCGCTGCTCGCCCTGCTGGCCAAGGAGCTCTCGCCGACCGCGCCGGCGGACGAGGCCGACGTCGAGCGGGTCCGCCGCCACCTCGAGTCGGTGGGCTGGCACCCGACCGACGCCTGAACCCCACCCGGCACCCGGGCCGCGAGCCCGGTTGGCAGACCCCTCCGATGGGGATGCCAGGGGCGACGCAGGAGGTCCGGTGGCAGCGACCGACCACGGCACGACCGGGGACGAGCCGGTCTGCGACGCGGTGCCCGCGACCGCGGCGCTCGTCCCCTGACGTGTACGACATGGGCGCGGCCGAGTTCGAGGCCCACGTCGCCGACGTCATCGCAGGCCTGCCGCGCGAGCTCGGCAGCAAGATCACGAACGTCGCGTTCGGTGTCGAGGACGGCGTGGAGGCGAACCTGCTCGGCCTCTACCGCGGGGTGTCGCTCGACCGCCGCGGCGAGAGCTACGCGTTCCAGCTGCCGGACACGATCACGATCTACCGGCTGCCGATCCTCGCCCGCAGCGCGTCGCGCGAGGACGTGCTGCAGCACATCGAGGTGACCGTGAAGCACGAGATCGGCCACTACTTCGGGATCGACGACGCGAGGCTGCACGAGCTCGGCTTCGGCTGAGCCCTACGGTCCAGGCATGGCTCGGACCGTCACCGTCGACCCCGAGCGGCTGCAGCGATGGCTCGACGGGTTCGCCTCGCGCCACGACGGGTTCTCGGTGGCGCGCGGACCCGAGACCGTCTCCCTCACCGGCGGCGACGGCGTCCTCGCCCGGCTCACCGTGCCGTTCCCGCCGCTGTCCGGTGAGCTCGTCGACCACGCGCTCCGCGACCGTACGGTCGGGGTGCTGCTGGTCCGTCTCGGCGGACACGCGACCGGGGTCTTCGTCGGCACCCGGCTCGAAGCCTCGAAGGTCGGCTCGCGGCAGGTCCACGGACGCAGCGCCGCCGGCGGTCAGTCCCAGCAGCGGTTCGCCCGTCGGCGCGAGGGCCAGGTGCGCGTCGCCCTCGCCGCCGCGGCGGACAACGCGGCGGCCCTGCTCGTGCCCGCCGCGTCCTCGCTCGAGGCCGTCGTCCTCGGGGGCGACCGCCGGGCCGTCACGGCGGTGCTGGCCCATCCTCGGCTGGAACCGCTGCGCCCGTTGGTCTCCGGGCCGCTGCTCGACGTACCCGACCCGCGGCAGCGCGTGCTGCTGACGGCGCCGGCGCTCTTCCGTGCCGTACGCATCGACCTCGACGACTGACGCTCGTAAGCCGAGAGTGACGGAGCGGGACGTCCGGGCCGGATCGCGCCCGGTGACGTCACTCTCGGCGGCGGCCCACCGGGGCGCATGCTGCGCAGGTGAAGCTGAAGCTCGACCTGCACGACATCTACAACCGCGGCGGCGACATCGACCGCGCGCTGCACGCGGTCATCGACGAGGCCGTACGGAAGAAGGCCCCGCTGGTCGAGATCATCCCGGGCAAGGGATCGGGTGCGCTGAAGAAGCACGTGCTGAGGTTCCTCGACCAGAAGGACATCAAGGCGCAGTACCACCGGGTGGAGAAGGACTCGAAGAACTTCGGCCGCGTCTTCGTCCACTTCCGTGGGAAGTGACGCGGCCTAGCGTGGAGCCCGTGACCCCGGACTCACGACCGCCGATCTGCCCTGCGTGCGGTCACCGACCGACACCGCCGCGGCAGGAGCGGAGCCCGGTGCGGAAGCTGCTCCGCCTCGGGCCGCCGGCTCCCGGCTGCAACTACGACGACAGCCAGCACGGCATGCGCATCGCGGTCTGCCCCTGTCGGAACGCCTGGCACGCCGGCGCCTAGCCCGCCTACGTCGAGGTCGAGGTGCTGGGTCGTTCGCGACGTGGCGGGTCTCCCGAGACGCGTGGGACTTCGGACCATGCGGCTCATACGGCCATGCGAGAAATTCTCGCGGCTCTCGCATAAGCCGGTTTCGATGTCGCTCCGGCGAGCTGTCAGTCGGCGCGGGACCGCACGATGAGGTCTGCCAGCAGCGCGACCGACGCGATGAGCAGGCCGGTCACCAGCAGGAGCAGCGAGTTGGTCGTGATGCGGAAGTGGTAGCGGATCAAGTCGTAGACCAGGTCGACCAGACCCAGCCCGAACAGCCAGAGGGCGAGCGGCATCAGCGCCTTGATCGGGTTGAAGTACATGACCATCCGCAGCACCTGCAGGATGTAGCGGTAGGCATCCCGCAGCGGGTGGAACTTGCTCTCACCCGACCGCTTCGCGTAGTCGATCGCCAGGTAGTCGACGCCGTGCTGGTTGGACAGGAACGCCATCGTGATCGTCGTGACGCACGAGAACCCGGGTGGGAGCAGGCGCAGGTACGGCAGCGACACCTCGCGGCGGAAAGCGCGCAGGCCGGAGTTCAGGTCGGGGATCTCGGTCGCGGCGAGGTAGGAGGCGAAGCGGCGGATCACCCACTTCGCCGGCACCCGGGCCCACTTGTGCGTGCCCTCCTCGGTGGTGCGCGCCCCCACCACCTGGTCGGTCTCGGGGTGCTCGTCGAGATACCGGACGAACTCGGGGATCAGCTCGTTCGGGTAGGTCATGTCGGCGTCTGTCCAGACCACGATGCGGCCGCGCGCGTCGTGCGAGCCGATCCGGCGTGCCGTTCCAGAACCGCCGTTGCGGGAGAACGGCATCAGGCGCATGTGTGGGTACGACGGCAACGCGTCCCGCAGGAGCGCAAGCGTCGAGTCGGTGGACTTGTCGTCGATGACCAGCAGCTCGTAGTCGTCGGCGTACTCGGACGCGTCCATCGCCGCGGTGATCCGTGCAACCTCCTGCAGGACGTGGCCCTCCTCGTTGTAGCAGGGCAGCACGACGGTCACGGCCAGCCGATCGGCGTCGCGTGCGGGAGGCACGGCCTCGGCCGTATCGCTGCGGGGCGGGCTCTGGATGGTCACGGTCACCTCGGTCGTTCGCGGGCAGGTCAGGGAACGGGGGGAGCCGTCGGTGCGGTTCTGGCACCTCCGGCGGCGACACGAGCCGCCGGACGGCCGGGTCAGGCTAACGCGCGCGACCCGTCCCTCCGCACGGACGCACCGGGGCATCGCGATGCCGCCAGCACGCCTCCGCCCCGCCGCGGGCCGGGGAGCTCCGCGATGGCGGGCCGCGTACCGGCCATGAGCGCGGTGAGGTCAGAGGCCCCCCGACACGGCCGGCAGCGGGACCCGACGCGGGACCGCCGTCACGACGGGTCGGCGGCGACCCAGGCCAGCAGCGCCTCGGCGTCCTGTCCGGGCCACGTCCCCCACAGGGACGGCGCCCCAGCCGGTGCGGTGTCGTGACCCGGCCGGACGTGCCGCAGCAGCACCGGATGCTCGCGCGACGTCTCGGCCGAGCCGGGGCGCCCGCGGACGAAGGTGGCGAGCTCGTGCGGCACCAGGCCGGCGTCGGTCGAGAACGCGATGCCCGCCTGCTGGCCGCCGTCGGTCATGGTCGCCAGCAGGGCGCGGGTGTAGACCTCGTCGGCCGTCCCGTCATAGACCCACCGGCTGCCCAGGACGGAGTGGTCGGCGACAGCCACGAGCGCGTCCGCCGCGCCGGCCAGCGGTGCCCCGCGGTAGGTGAGCGCGAGCTGCAGCACCGCGCCGTCGGCGCCCGCCACCAGGAACGTCTCGAGACCGACCTCGCCGTCGGGGTCGTCGAACCGGTACGCGCCGAGCACGGCCAGACCGGCCGGGTCGATCTCCTGGCCCCAGGGCCGGGAACCGACCAGTGCCCTCAGCAGCTCGAGCTTCGTCGGCGAGAGCGTCGCATGGTGGAGGACGGCCATGGCCGGAGGCTAGCTCCCGTGTCAGACCTCGCAGGTGTCCCCGTCGCAGGACGGGCCGGCCCCGACGGTCTGCAGCGGCTGCTCGGTCCAGGCCTGCTCGAGCGCCGCGAGCAGGGCGTCGGCGGGCTGCGCGCCGGAGACCCCGAAGCGGCCACCGAGGACGAAGAACGGCACCCCGCTGATCCCGTACGCCCGGGCCTGCGCCTCGTCGGCACGGACCGCATCGGCATAGCGGTCGGAGGCGAGCACGTCGTCGACCTCGACGGCGGGCAGACCGACCTCGACGGCGATCGCGCGGAGCGCGACGTGGTCACCCGACGCCAGACCCTCGGTGAAGGTCGCGCGGTCGAGGCGCTCCTTGAGCGCGTCCTGTCGGCCGCTGTCCTTGGCCAGGTGCAGCAGCCGGTGGGCGTCGAAGGTGTTACCGGGCCGGGCGAGGTCGAACCGGAACTCCAGTCCCTCGGCGGCGGCGTTCGCGGTCATCTCATCGAGCATCCGCTGCGCCTCGGGGACGGTGCGGCCGTACTTGGCGGCGAGCCGCTCGACGTGCGCACCGGCGGGGGCGTCGGTCCGCTCCGCCGTCGGGTCGAGCTCGTAGCTGCGCCAGGTCAGCTCGACCTGCTCGCGATGCGGGAAACGTGCCAGCGCCGCCTCGAAGCGGCGCTTGCCGACGTAGCACCACGGGCAGACGACGTCGGACCAGATGTCCACGTTCAGGCTCATGTCCGCCGAACCTGCCCCGTCCCGATCTGCTTCCCTCGGTGGTCAGGCGGGCCGGTCGAGCCAGTCGGTGACCACCCCGCGCAGGTACGCCGTCTCCGCGGGCAGCCCGGCGGGGCTTCCCGCCCGGTGGCCCCAGACGCTCGGGATCGGCCGCAGCTCCGCGCGCCGCAGGTGCGGCAGCTCGGCCGCGTTGTCGGCGACCCGGAAGTAGAGGTCGGTCTCGCACGGGACCAGCAGGACCTGCGCCCGGATCGCGGCGAGCGCACCGGCCAGGTCGCCGCCGCGGGCGATGTCGGCGGTGAGCCACGTCGTCGCCTGCGCGTACAGGTTCGCCGCACGGCAGGCGCCGAAGCCGTCCTCCCAGTCGGTGCGCAGGTAGGTCTGCAGGTCGGGCGAACCGAGCACGGTGCGGTAGAGCTGCTCGCGGTAGACGTCCTGGGACAGACCCCAGCCGGCGTAGACGTGGCCGTACGCCTTCAGCGCCAGGGCCGGCTCGGCCTCGAAGCGGCCGCCGCCGAGATGCTCGGGAGCGGCCTCGAGGATCCGTAGCAGCCCGGACAGGAAGACCTGGTTGTGCTCGGCCGTCCGCGCGCTGCCGCACACCACGATCGCCCGCTCCACCATGTCGGGGAAGAGCGCCGCCCAGTGGTAGCTCATGATCGCGCCCATCGAGAACCCGTACGCGGCCTGGAGCCGTCGTACCCCGAGGTGCTCGAGCAGCCGGTGCTGCGCGCGGACGTTGTCGCCGGCGGTGACGACCTCCGGCCAGTCGTCGGTGTCGGCCGCACCCGAGGACACGCCGTTCGAGAACTGGTCGATGATCACGACGTAGTGGCGGTGCGGGTCGAGCAGGCCGTCGGGCCTGACCAGCCACGCCTCGTCGTCGTGCGTCGCGGTGTAGCTCGTGGGCACGACGATCGCGTTGTCGCCGGCCGCGTTCAGGACGCCGTGCGCCTGCCAGCCCAGGCGCGCGTCGCGGATCGTGCCGCCCCGCTCGACCTCGAGGTCACCGAGCTCCAGCACGCCGGTGTCGACCGGCCAGTCCGAGGTCATGGGCCATCGTCTCCTGACCGGTCGGCGGCGCGGTGTCGGTTCGCGCCGGGACCGACGGCGGGCTGGCCTCGCGCGCCCGTGCCACCGGCGCCGACGCACCCTCGGCGCTGCTGATCATCCAGAGGGCGGACGCCGCGATCAGCACCCGCTCGCTGAGCCCCGCGAGGCTGTCGGGGTGCACCGCCACGAAGACCTCGCCGGCGAGGACCAGCGCCGTCGTCAGCCCTACCGTCCCGGGCACCCGGCCCGCGCGGTGTCGGACGACGCCGAGGTAGACGAGGGAGACGACGAGCTGCGCGACGATCCCGGCGACCGCGAGCATCGTGTGCAGCTGGCCGAACGACGTCCCGACGTGGGCCCTGCTGGTGCGCACGAACGCGTCGAACACCGACGCCGCCCCCCACACCGCGACGAGCAGTCCGCAGGCGAGACCCGTAGGGCCCCGCAGCCGGAGGACGAGCACGACGGCGAAGCACGCCGCCGCGAGCCCGAAGAGCAGCAGGGCGCCGAGCACGAGCCCGCTGTGCGGCCCGTACGCGTCGGTGCTCAGGGTGTCGGCGAGGAACGGCTCATGGCGCGGAAGGGTCGCGAGCAGGACGAGCAGCACCGTCATCGCCGCGAGGAGCACCGCGCCGACGCAGCTGAGCGCACGCGTGGTCCGCGCGGTCATGCGAGCAGCGCCGAGGTGGCCGGGAGCAGCGAGCGGGCGACGGTCCGGCGCGCGGCGATCATCCAGATCAGCGCGCCGAGGAAGAAGGCGCGCTCGGCCGTGCCGGCCAGGGCGGTGGCGGACAGCATCGTGATCATCAGCTCCGTGACCACCGCCGCGAGGGCGAGGATGCTCGCCCAGACAGCGCCGCGGCGGCCCTGACCCGACGTGCTGCAGAGCCAGCCCAGGAACGCGAGCACCGTCGCCGCCACGGCGCTGAACGCCACGACCGCCGTCACCACGTGGATCTCACCGTGGAGGGTGTGGGCCCCGACCGGGTTGATGCTGACGACCGTGTCGAGCACGTCGCCGAGCACCCACAGGCCCGTGAGGCCGGCCAGCGTCCGGCCCCAGGCGCCGCCGATGGACCGCCAGAACTCGTACGCGGCGAGCAGCGACCCGAGCGCCAGGCAGGAGAACGCGATCCGCAGCAGCGAGCCCTCCGGCGAGAGCGCGTACGCGCTGATGGTCTGCCGGGTGGTGCTCACGCCGGTCGGCAGGAACGCCAGCAGCACGATGAGGAGGGCGAACAGCGCGTAGGCCGCGTTCGCGATGTGCGCCCGCGCCGCGTGGACCGAGCGGAGGGCCTTGAAGCTGAGGTGCTGCACGCGTGAGGACGCCTCGAGGTGTGGACCCGGCCCCCGCCTGGACGCGCGGGTGCGGGCTGAGCGGTCTTCCGGACCCAGCGCCTGTCGCGACAGTACGTCGGCGGGGGCTCCGGGCGCAGCCCGATCGGGCCATTCTCAGCAGCCGATCACGGGCGGCCGGGCGCGATCGGCGGCGGCAGGTTCCCCGTTGACGCCCCGGGCACATCACCCTCGGCTCGTGACGGCAAGCAACGCCGGAACCGGGCAGGCACACAGCGTCGGCGAGCAGCGCGCTCGCCTCGACCGTCCGGGCGTGCGACCGGGCCGTGCCACCACGAGTCCCGAGGTCCCGATGAGCACGACCCGCCGGCCGCTCTCCCGCGAGACGCTGACCACGCACGGGACCGGACACCCCCGCCTCCACCCCGTCCACGGCGGACACCTCTACGGCGGTGCCGACCAGCTCGAGGACATCAGCCTCACGACCTCGCGCACCGTCATCGGCAGTGCGGCGGGCGCGGACGTCCGCG
>CAJCIY010000293.1 GCA_903970495.1 Candidatus Melainabacteria bacterium
CGGTGCGCGAGGCGGCCCGCCCGCAGCAGCAGGTCGGCCCCGGCCCGGTCGGTCCGCTCGGGCGACGCGGTCACCTGCGTGCGCTGCCCACCCCCTGACCGCCTGATCCCGGCTCGGGGTGCCGGCGGACCGGACCGCCGATCGGGTGACTCGGGCAAGGGGCGGGCTCAAGATCCTCGCCGGATCGGCCGATGCAGTCCGCGTCCCTCCGCACCACCCATCGGGGAGCTCGCATGACCATGCAGACCGCCAGCGCCACCGTCTTCGACCTCGCGTCCAGCTGCCCCTCGTGCGGCAGCCCCCGCGTCCTCCGGCTGGACCTGCAGCTGACCGACGGCACGCCCGTCGTCTTCACCTCGTGCCGGGGGTGCGAGCGACGCTGGTACGTCGGACCGGACGGCGACCTGGCGGTGGGCGACGTGCTCGCCCGCACCGTGAAGCCGGGCAAGGGCAGCGTCCCGGCGCGCGGCCGGGGCTGACCGCCGCGCACTAGGGTCGTCGGCGACCCGCTCTCCCGGCCGCCAAGGAGCACGCTCGTGCCCGACCTGTCCGTGACGCTCGACGCGATCATCAAGGCGTACGACGTCCGGGGCGTCGTCCCCGACCAGCTCGACGAGGACATCGCCCGCGCGGCGGGCGCGGCGTTCGTGGAGCTGACCGGCGCCGACCGGATCGTCACATGCCACGACATGCGCGAGTCGTCGGTCCCGCTCGCCACGGCCTTCGCCGAGGGCGCGACCGGCCGCGGCGCCGACGTCGTGGAGGCAGGCCTCGGCTCGACCGACCTGCTCTACTTCGCGGCCGGCTCGCTCGACCTGCCGGGGGCGATGTTCACGGCCAGCCACAACCCGGCCAAGTACAACGGGATCAAGATGTGCCGCGCCGGCGCCGCCCCGATCGGGCAGGACTCCGGCCTCGCCGACGTCCGCCGCATGATCGCCGAGGGGCTGCCCGCGTACGACGGCCGACCCGGCACCGTCGAGCAGCGCGACCTGCTGACCGAGTACGCGGCGTACCTCAACGGGCTCGTCGACCTCCGTGGCATCCGGCCGCTGAAGGTGGTCGTCGACGCGGGAAACGGCATGGGCGGCTACACCGTCCCGGCCGTCCTCGGCGGGCTGCCGCTGGAGATCACCCCGCTGTACTTCGAGCTCGACGGCAGCTTCCCCAACCACGAGGCCAACCCGCTGGAGCCCAAGAACCTCGTCGACCTGCAGGCCACGGTCCGCGAGGTCGGTGCCGACATCGGGCTGGCGTTCGACGGCGACGCCGACCGCTGCTTCGTCGTCGACGAGCGGGGCGACGCGGTGCCGCCGTCTGCGGTGACCGCCCTGGTCGCCAGCCGCGAGCTGGCGAAGGAGCCGGGCTCGAGCATCATCTACAACCTGATCACCTCGCACGCGGTCCCCGAGATCGTCACCGAGCGCGGCGGCACCGCGGTCCGTACGCGGGTCGGGCACTCCTTCATCAAGGCCGAGATGGCGCGCACCGGCGCGATCTTCGGCGGCGAGCACTCCGCGCACTACTACTTCCGCGACTTCTGGCGCGCCGACACCGGCATGCTCGCCGCGATGCACGTGCTCGCCGCGCTGGGTGGGCAGGACCGGCCGCTGTCGGAGGTCGTGGCCGAGTTCAGCCGGTATGCCGCGAGCGGCGAGATCAACTCGACCGTCGACGACCAGGCCGCCCGCCTCGCCGCCGTCAGGGAGCACTTCGCCTCCGCACAGCTCGACGAGCTCGACGGGCTGACGGTCGACCTCGGCGACGGCCGCTGGTTCAACCTGCGGGCGTCGAACACCGAGCCGCTGCTCCGGCTCAACGTCGAGGCGCCGGACCAGGCCGCCGTCGACGCGTTGCGTGACGAGGTCCTGGCCCTCGTACGCTCCTCCGCATGAACCTCGACCCCACGCTCCTGGAGATCCTCGTCTGCCCGCAGTGCCACAGCGGGCTCGACGTGGACGAGTCGACCTCGACGCTCAACTGCCGCAACGACGGCGGCACCTGCGGGCTTCGCTACCCGGTCCGCGACGACATCCCCGTGATGCTCATCGACGAGGCCACCACGGCGTGAGCCCGGCTGTGCGTGACCTCGACCTCGACGACGTCCCCGCCATCGAGGCCGGTGACCCCGACCAGATGCTCCGGGCGGTCGCGTCGTCCGCGGCGCAGGCGCGGGAGGCCGTCGCCCTCGCGGCCGCCGCGGGTCTCGACCGGCTGGCGGGCGAGCGGCCGCGCGCGGTCGTCGTCGCCGGGATGGGCGGCTCCGGCATCGCCGGCGACGTCCTCGCCGCCGCGGCCGGTCCCGGCTGCCCGGTGCCGGTCGTGACCCACCGCGGGTACGGGCTGCCGGGCTGGGTCGGCGCCCACGACGTCGTGCTCGCCGTGTCCTGCTCCGGCAGCACGGCCGAGACGCTGTCGGCCACCGAGGACGCCCTACGCCGGGGCGCTCGGCTGGTGACCGTGGGAGCGACCGACAGCCCGCTGTCGGCGCTGGGTGAGCGGGCCCGCGCCCCGCACGTGCCGGTCCCGGGCGGCCGGCAGCCCCGCGCGAGCATCTGGGCGCTGTCGGTGCCGCTGGTGCTGGCGCTCGACCACCTCGGGCTCCTCGACGAGCCGCCGGCGATCGAGGCGACCGCCGAGCGCCTGGAGGGCGTCGCCGAGCGCTGCCACCCGGGGCGCGACGGCCTGGTCAACCCCGCCAAGGAGCTGGCGCTCGCCACCCACGGCTCGCTCGTCTCGACGTGGGGCGCCAGCCCGCTCGGCGGCGTCGCCGCGTACCGGTTCGCCTGCCAGCTCGCCGAGAACGGCAAGCTGCCCGCCGCCTGGGGGGTGCTGCCCGAGGCGGCGCACAACCAGGTCGTCGCGTACGACGGACCGTGGGCGCCGGGTGAGCGGGACGTCTTCGCCGACCCCGAGCTGGACGGCCCGGCGCCGACGGCGCTCACGCAGGTGCTGCTGCGGTCCGGGCCCGACGAGCACCCCGCGGTCGCGCAGCGGGCGAGCGACGTCGCCCGGCTCGCCGAGGCCCGCGGCATCCGGGTCCACGAGCTGACCGCCGAGGGCAGCTCGCGGCTGGAGCGGCTGGCCTCGCTGGTCTGCCTGCTCGACTACGCGTCGGTCTACCTCGCGTTGCTCGCCGGCATCGACCCGACGCCCGTCGACGCGATCACGACCCTCAAGCGGGGCTGAGCTCCCGGCCGCTTCGACGGCGGCGCGCGTCCGCGTCAGGATAGGGCTCGTGCCTGCCCGTGTGCTCGTCGTCGACGACGATCCCGCCCTCGCCGAGATGCTGGGGATCGTGCTGCGCGGCAGCGGCTTCGAGGCCTCGTTCGTCCCCGACGGCCGGCGGGCGCTCGCCGCGTTCCGGGCCACGAAGGCCGATCTGGTCCTGCTCGACCTGATGCTGCCGGGCATGGACGGCGTCGAGGTCTGCCGGGCGCTGCGCGCCGAGTCGACGGTCCCGATCGTGATGCTCACGGCGAAGAGCGACACCGGGGACATCGTGGCCGGGCTCGAGGCCGGCGCCGACGACTACGTCGTGAAGCCCTTCAAGCCGGCGGAGCTGGTCGCCCGCATCCGCGCCCGGCTGCGGCAGGAGCCGGCCGCCGAGGAGAGCGTCAGCATCGGTCCGGCGGACGACCCGGTCGAGATCGACGTCGCCGGGCACGTCGTACGCCGGGGACAGGACGTGCTCACGCTGACGCCGCTGGAGTTCGACCTGCTGGTGGCGCTCGCCCGCAAGCCGCGGCAGGTCTTCACCCGCGAGGTGCTGCTCGAGCAGGTCTGGGGCTACCGCCACCAGGCCGACACCCGGCTGGTCAACGTCCACGTGCAGCGGCTGCGGTCGAAGGTCGAGCGGGACGTCGAGCACCCCGACGTCGTGGTCACGGTGCGCGGCGTCGGCTACAAGGCCGGGCCCGCCTGAGCGCCGCCGGGGCGCTGCGCCGGCTGCCGCTGCGGGTGCGGCGCGTCTGGCGCCGCAACATCACGATCCGCGTCGTCGCCGCGACGCTGCTGCTGTCCGCGGTCGTGGTCACCGCCCTCGGGCTGCTGCTGTCCCACCAGGTCGCACGGGGCGTCCTGGACGACAAGCGGCGGGCCGCGCTCGGCGAGTTCACCGCCGGCGTGACGATCGCGCAGGGCCAGCTCAGCCAGTCCGACGCGGTCGACCAGGCCCAGGTCACCGCGTTGCTCGCGCACATCGTGCAGCAGGTCTCCGGCTGCCAGAACGGTGGCTACCAGGTGCAGCTGCTCGCGACCACGAACGCGACCGACGCCTTCTACGACTGCGGCAGCAGCCAGGCGGCCATCCCGCACGCGCTGCGCGCCACGGTCCGCAGCCAGGTCGAGGCCTCCACCTACGTCCACCTGGGCAGCGCGGTCCAGCTGCCCGGCACCTCCGGCAGTCCGCTCGCGCTCGCCGTCGGCGCCCCCCTGACCGCTCCCGCCGGCTCCGGGCCGTACGAGCTGTACTTCCTGTTCCCGCTGAACACCGAGCAGCAGACGGTCGCCCTGGTCAACCGCACCCTGCTGCTCGCCGGGCTGGTGCTGGTGCTGCTGCTCGGCGGCATCGCCGCACTGGTGACCCGCCAGGTCGTGACCCCCGTACGGATGGCGGCGCGGGTCGCCTCGCGCCTCGCCGCGGGCCGGCTCGAGGAGCGGATGGCCGTCGAGGGTGAGGACGACCTCGCCCGGCTCGCCGCGTCGTTCAACGACATGGCCCACAACCTGCAGCGGCAGATCGGCCAGCTCGAGGAGCTCTCGCGGGTGCAGCGGCGGTTCACCGCCGACGTCTCGCACGAGCTGCGGACGCCGCTGACCACGGTGCGGATGGCCGCCGACGTCCTGCACGAGGCGCGGACGACGTTCCCCCCCGAGGTCGCGCGCAGCGCCGAGCTGCTGACCGCCGAGCTGGACCGCTTCGAGTCGCTGCTCGGCGACCTGCTCGAGATCAGCCGGTACGACGCCAGGGCTGCTGCGCTCGAGCCGACCCGCGTCGACGTCGCCGCCCTGGTGCGCGCCGAGGTCGCGGCCGTCGAGCCGCTGGCGGCCGAGCGGGGAAGCCACCTCGACGTCGACGGCGTCCCGACCACGCCGGTCTACGTCGAGGTCGACGCCCGCCGGGTGGCCCGGATCGTCCGCAACCTGCTGTCGAACGCCGTCGAGCACGGCGAGGGCCGTCCGGTCGAGGTGGCGCTGGTCGGCGCGGCGGCCGTCGTCGGCCTGCGGGTGCGCGACCACGGCATCGGGCTGCGGCCGGGGGAGATCGGCCTGGTCTTCGGCCGGTTCTGGCGCGGCGACCCGAGCCGGGCGCGGCGTACCGGGGGGTCCGGGCTCGGGCTCGCCATCGCGCTCGAGGACGCGCGGCTGCACGGCGGCTGGCTGCAGGCGTGGGGCGAGCCGGGTCGCGGCGCGACGTTCCGGCTGGTGCTGCCCCGTACGGCCGGCGGGGTGGTCGTGGCCGCGCCGCTGCCGCTCGCGCCCGACGACGCCCCGGTCGACGCGTGAGGCGGTCAGCGCTGGTGCCGCTGCTCGCCCTGCTGGTCGCGGGCTGTGGCGGGCTGCCCACCTCGAGCGCGATCCGGATCGAGCGGACCGTCGCGGCCAGCACCGGCGTCACCTCCGAGCAGCAGGTCAAGGTGCTGCCGCCCGGCCCCGCGAGCGGCGCCGCGCCGGTGGCGGTGGTCCGGGGCTTCCTGGACGCACAGGCCGCGGACCAGGACGATTACGCCATCGCCCGGACCTTCCTGACCCCGGACAACGACTGGGCCACCGCCGGCCCGGTCTCGGTCTACAGCGCCGCCGCGGCGACCCAGGTCGGCCGGACCGCGACGAGCGCCACCGTCCGCGTGGTCCTGACCCGGACCTCGAGCCTCGACACGCTCGGCGGCTACACCCCCCGCGACGACCAGGTCACCGTGCCGCTCTCGCTCCAGCTCGTGGGCGGCCAGTGGCGGATCTCCGACCCGCCCACCGGACTGCTCCTCACCGGCGGCGACCTGCAGCGGTCGTACTCGCCCTCGACGCTCTGGTGGTACTCGCCGGACTACTCGGTGCTGGTTCCGGAGCAGCGGTGGCTACCGTCGGTGTCCGACGGCCGGCAGACGCAGCTGGTCCGCGCGCTGCTCGACGGGCCGGGTGTCTCGCTGGCGTCGGCGGTGCGGACCGCCGTACCGGCCGGGGTCACCCTGGAGGGCAGCGTCTCGGAGGACGGCTCCGACACCGTCGTCGACCTCTCGCAGGGCGCTGCGTCGCTCGACGCCCGGCACGCCCAGCTGCTGCTCGTCCAGCTGGCGCAGACCCTGCAGCAGGCGCCGGCCGGGACGGCGGTGCGCCTGGAGGTCGACGGCCAGCCCCTGCCGACGGCCGACGCGCCGCAGCGGCTGCTGCTGTCCGACATCGGGTCGGCCGATCCCGACGCGGCCTCGCCGCTGGCGCCGGCGCTCGCGCTGACCGGGTGCCCGGCCTGCCGCGTCGTGGCGGTGCCGACGGCCCCGGGTGTACCGGCGCCGGCCCTCCCGACCGTCGCGTCGGCGCTCGACGGCCGCAGCCTGACCACGGCGGTCCCGAGCATCGGCGGGGAGCAGGTCGCGGCCGTCGAGCAGGTCGGCCGTCGTCAGCAGCTCCTGCTCTCCGGGCCCCACGGCGTACGGGTCGTCGCGACCGGCGCCTTCGGCACCCCGTCCTGGTCGGGCGACGACGAGCTCGCGGTTCCCACCCCGACCGGGCTGCTGCTGGTCGCCACGACCGGCGACGTCCAGACTGTGGCCTACCCGCGCGGCCTCGGGGCGGTGACGTCCGCACGGCTGGCCCGCGACGGGCTGCGCGTGCTGGTGCGTACGGCCGGCGGTGCCGCCGACGTGCTCACGGTCGTACGCGGCCCGGCCACCTCGC
The DNA here is from genome assembly GCA_903970495.1 of Candidatus Melainabacteria bacterium. Classification (GTDB taxonomy): domain Bacteria; phylum Actinomycetota; class Actinomycetes; order Mycobacteriales; family CAJCIY01; genus CAJCIY01. Next base: position 6,895 of record CAJCIY010000293.1, read on the forward strand.
TCGCCCTCGTGGCGCAGGTGTCGACCGGCCTCGGGGCGGTGAGCGCAGCGGTCTGGACGTCCTCCTCGACCCTCGCGCTGGTGGTGGCGGGCACCGGCGCGCCGCAGCTCGCGCAGATCTCCGTCGACGGCTCGCAGGCCGAGACGACGCCGCTGCCGACGTACGTCGGGACCGCGCCGACGCTGGCCGGCGCCTCCGGCGTCCCGCTGCTGCTGTCCGGGGCGGGGACCGTCGCCGCCCTGACCGCCGGCGACCTCTGGCGGCCGGTGCTCCGTGCCGCGGCGGTGGCCGCTCCCGGCTGATCCACAGATGCCGCTCCTGGCCGCACGGCCGGTGTCCGGCCGGCACCCTCGAGGGATGCTCACCGATGCCGCCGTCGACCTGCTCCTGGGCACCCGCTGCGCCGGCTGCGACGCGGCCGGCCGGGCCTGGTGCCGCCGCTGCGACGCCGTCCTGCTGGCGCTGCTGCGGGATGCCCGGCCCGCGTCCGCGCGGCCGACGCCCTGCCCGCCCGGGCTGCCCCCCGTCTGGGTCGCGGGCGGCTACGACGGCGTGCTGCGGACGGCGCTGCTGGCGTACAAGGAGCGGGGTCGCCGCCGGCTGAGCCGGCCGCTCGGACGCGCTCTCGCGGCGCCGCTGCGGGCGGCGGCCGGCCGCGGCGGAGCGGTCGCCGTCTCGGTCCCCGCGAGCGCAGCGGGCCGGGCGGCCCGGGGCTACGACCACGTCGCGCTGCTCGCGCGGACCGCCGCCGCCTACGGCGCTCCGCCGACCGCGCCGCTGCTGCGCTGGCGTCGGGCGCCGACCGACCAGGCGGGTCTCGATGCCGCCGGCCGACACCGCAACCTCGCCGGCGCGCTCGTCGCGGTGCCGTGCGCGGGGCTCACCGTCGTCGTGGTCGACGACATCCTCACCACGGGCTCGACCGTCGCCGAGGCCTGCCGGGCGCTGCGGGAGGCGGG
>CAJCIY010000294.1 GCA_903970495.1 Candidatus Melainabacteria bacterium
GCGGCGAGGTCGTCCTCACCGGGGTGAACGCGTTCCCGAACCTGGCCGAGACGCCGGTCGTCCGCGAGCCGCTGCCGCCGGTGCCGACCGGCGGGCTGCCGCGGATCCGCTGGTCGCAGTGGCACGAGGAGCTGCGCGACCGCGCCGACCGGCTCGACGCGCCGACGGTCGCGGTGGCGACCGACGGGGTGGCGAAGGTCGCGTCGCTGCTCGCCCCGGCCGGACTGCTGGCGCGGCCGGGCGACGACGGTCCGGTCGTCGTGTCCGACGGTCCCGTACCGGCTGCCGCGCTCGTGCTCGCCCCCGACGACGTCGCCCCGGGCGTCGACGTGCTGGCGCTCGGGGACCGCATCCTCGAGGCCCTGGAGGCGCAGCGATGACGACGATCCCGGACTTCGCCGGCGCGGAGCTCGGCCCGCGGCCGGGCACCGCCGGCGACGCGCGAGGGCGCGAGGCGCTCGCGAGCGACGCCGACCCGTGGACCACCCCGGAGGGCATCGAGGTCGACGCCCTCTACGACGAGGCCGACCTCGAGGGCGTCGACTTCCTGCAGACCTACCCCGGCCTGGTGCCGTACCTGCGCGGGCCCTATCCCACGATGTACGTCAACCAGCCGTGGACGATCCGGCAGTACGCCGGGTTCTCGACCGCCGAGGAGTCGAACGCCTTCTACCGGCGCAACCTCGCGGCCGGACAGAAGGGGCTGTCGATCGCCTTCGACCTGCCGACCCACCGGGGGTACGACAGCGACAACCCGCGCGTCGTCGGCGACGTCGGCATGGCGGGCGTGGCGATCGACTCGATCTTCGACATGCGGCAGCTGTTCGACGGCATCCCGCTCGATGAGATGTCGGTGTCGATGACGATGAACGGCGCGGTCCTGCCGGTGCTCGCGCTCTACGTCGTCGCGGCCGAGGAGCAGGGGGTCGAGCCGGAGCAGCTCACCGGGACCATCCAGAACGACATCCTCAAGGAGTTCATGGTCCGCAACACCTACATCTACCCGCCGGCGCCCTCGATGCGGATCATCTCCGACATCTTCGGGTTCACCTCCCGGCACATGCCGAAGTTCAACTCGATCTCGATCTCCGGCTACCACATCCAGGAGGCCGGGGCGACGGCCGACCTCGAGCTCGCGTACACACTGGCCGACGGGGTCGAGTACCTCCGTGCCGGTCTCGCCTCCGGACTCGACGTCGACGCGTTCGCGCCGCGGCTGTCGTTCTTCTGGGCGATCGGCATGAACTTCTTCATGGAGGTCGCCAAGCTGCGGGCCGGTCGGCTGCTGTGGGCGAAGCTGGTGCAGCAGTTCGACCCGAAGAGCACGAAGTCGCTGTCGCTGCGGACCCACTGCCAGACCTCCGGCTGGTCGCTGACCGCGCAGGACGTCTTCAACAACGTCACCCGCACGTGCCTCGAGGCGATGGCCGCGACCCAGGGCCACACCCAGTCGCTGCACACCAACGCCCTCGACGAGGCGCTGGCGCTGCCCACCGACTTCTCGGCGCGGATCGCGCGCAACACCCAGCTGCTGCTGCAGCAGGAGTCGGGCACGACCCGGGTCATCGACCCGTGGGGCGGCAGCGCGTACGTGGAGCGGCTGACCTACGAGCTGGCGCGCCGCGCCTGGGCGCACATCCAGGAGGTCGAGGACGCCGGCGGGATGGCGAAGGCGATCGAGGAGGGCATCCCGAAGATGCGGGTCGAGGAGGCCGCGGCGCGGACGCAGGCCCGCATCGACTCGGGCCGGCAGCCGGTCATCGGCGTGAACAAGTACCTGCTCGCCACCCCCGAGGAGCTCGACGTCCTCAAGATCGACAACGCGTCGGTGCGCCGGCAGCAGGTCGAGAAGCTGCAGCGGCTGCGGGCCGAGCGCGACGAGGACGCCTGCCAGGCGGCGCTCGCGCGGCTCACCGACGCGGCCGGCCGCGAGAGCGACGGCGACGGCGACAACCTGCTCGCGCTCTCGATCGAGGCGGCCCGGGCGCACGCGTCGGTGGGCGAGATCTCCGATGCGATCGAGAAGGTCTTCGGCCGCTACACCGGCCAGATCCGTACGATCAGCGGCGTGTACCGACAGGAGGCCGGGCACAGCGGCAACGTCGACAAGGTCCGCGATCTGGCCGCCGACTTCGAGCGCGCCGAGGGCCGCCGGCCGCGCATCCTCGTCGCGAAGATGGGCCAGGACGGCCACGACCGCGGCCAGAAGGTCATCGCCTCGGCGTTTGCCGACCTCGGCTTCGACGTCGACGTCGGGCCGCTGTTCCAGACCCCCGACGAGGTCGCCCGGCAGGCGGTCGAGGCCGACGTCCACATCGTCGGCGTCTCGTCGCTGGCGGCCGGCCACCTCACCCTCGTGCCGGCGTTGAAGCAGGCGCTCACCGAGCAGGGCCGAGGAGACATCATGATCGTCGTCGGGGGTGTCATCCCGCCGCAGGACTTCGACGAGCTGCGCGCGGCCGGCGCCGCGGCGATCTTCTCGCCGGGCACCGTCATCCCCGACGCGGCGCTCGACCTGCTCACGACCCTCGCCGACCGGGCGCAGTGACGGGCGGGGCCGACACCTACGCCGGCGCCGTCCTCGAGCGCTCGCGGGGAGGGATCGCCCGCGCGATCACGCTCGTCGAGTCGAGCCGGCCCGACCACCGGCTGCTCGCCCAGGAGATGCTGCTGCGGCTGCTGCCGCACGCCGCCGACGCGGTCCGCGTCGGCATCACCGGGGTGCCGGGTGTCGGGAAGTCGACCTTCATCGACGCCCTGGGCGGCCGGCTGCTCGAGACCGGCCACCGGGTCGCGGTGCTCGCCGTCGACCCGTCGTCCACGCGTACGGGGGGCAGCATCCTCGGCGACAAGACGCGCATGGCGACGCTGGCCGCGAGCCCCGACGCGTTCGTGCGGCCCTCGCCGTCGTCCGGGACCCTCGGCGGCGTCGCCCGCGCGACCCGCGAGGCGATGGTGGTCATGGCCGCCGCGGGCTTCGACACCGTGCTCGTCGAGACCGTCGGCGTGGGCCAGTCCGAGACGGTCGTGGCCGACATGACCGACACCTTCCTGCTGCTGGGCCTGGCGCGCACGGGGGATCAGCTGCAGGGGATCAAGAAGGGCGTGCTCGAGCTCGCGGACGTCGTCGCGGTCAACAAGGCCGACGGCCCGCACGAGCAGGACGCGAAGCGGGCAGCCCGCGAGCTGTCCGGGGCGCTGCGGCTGCTGGGAGCGCCGGACTCCGGATGGCGTACGCCGGTCACGACGTGCAGCGCGCTCACCGGCGCGGGTCTCGACGAGGTCTGGACGCTGATCGAGAGCCACCAGAAGGCGCTGCGCGAGAGCGGGTTCCTCGCCCGGCGCCGCAGCGACCAGCAGGTCGCGTGGATGTGGTCGATGGTCCGCGACCGGCTGGCCGACCGACTGCGCGAGGACCCGGTGCTGCGCGACCTGACGCCGCAGCTCGAGGCGCACGTGCGATCAGGGCAGCTGACCGCGGTGCTCGCCGCCGACCAGCTGCTCGCGGCGCTCCTGCCGGCGGAGCCCCGCTGACCGAGCGGGAATGCGGGGGCCGGCCCGGAGGCTGCGGCCTGCATGACGACGATCGGCTTCATCGGAGCAGGGAACATCGGCAGCACCGTGGCGAAGCTCGCGGTCGACGCGGGCTACGACGTGGTGGTGTCCAACTCGAGGGGACCGGAGACGCTCGCCGACCTGGTGGCCGAGCTCGGCCCGAAGGCCCGCGCCGACACGGCCGCGGGCGCCGCCGAGGCCGGTGACGTCGTCGTGGTCACGGTGCCGCTGAAGGCGTACCGGCAGGTGCCGGTCGAGCCGCGGAAGCCCGAGGAAAAATCTTGACGTCCTTTGCATGCGACGCCTCTGCCGTGGCACCGGCAGCTGCAAAAGCAACTTGTGGACCAGGACGCCAGCTGCAGCAATAGCGCAGGCAGAACGCACCTGCCCTGGCACTGCTGAGCCAGCCGGGGTCGTAAACTCACCATAGATTGAGCTCCCTCTCGACCCGGCACGCTAGTTGCGGACGAGCGACACGATGTTTGCGTCTTTCATAACGAGACTGAAGCCTCCCG
>CAJCIY010000295.1 GCA_903970495.1 Candidatus Melainabacteria bacterium
CACGTCGTCGAGCAGGACGGGGTCGGCGGTGACCACGAGCGGTCGGAGGAGGGGTACGGACACGGGGTGCTCCAGCGGGCCGGCGAGACGGGACCGCTGCAGCCTCGGACCCCGATGCCCTGTGGAGGACGCGCCGTCCACAGCCCGGACGGACGACGACCCCCGCCAGGGGGGGTGGGCGGGGGCCGTCTGACACCAGGTCCTGGGGGGGTAGGAACCGGTGTCGTCCGTGGGCCGGCGCCCAGTGCGCACCGGGCGGGCCGACAGCGTCGACTGTAGCGCCTCGGCGACGGCTCGCCAGCCCGCCATACCATCGGCGGCGTGACCAGTTCAGCGGTGCACTGGCGGTCGGCGGCGTACTTCGACCTCGACAAGACCGTGATCGCCAAGAGCAGCGCGCTCGCGTTCGGGCGGCCGTTCTACAGCTCCGGCCTGATCGACCGCCGGGCCGTCCTGAAGAGCACCTACGCACAGCTGGTCTTCTCGCTCGCGGGCGCGGACGAACAGCAGATGGACAAGATGCGCGACGCCATGGCCGAGATGGTTTGCGGCTGGGATGCCGCGCAGGTGCGCCAGATCGTCACGGAGACGCTGCACGAGCTCATCGACCCGCTGGTCTACGACGAGGCGGTCGACCTCATCGAGGAGCACCGGCTCGGCGGTCGCGAGATCGTCATCGTCTCCTCGTCCGGGTCTGAGGTGGTCGGCCCGATCGGCACGATGCTCGGCGTCGACCGCGTGATCGCGACGGAGATGGGGATCGACGCCGGCCGCTACACCGGCGAGATCGCCTTCTACGCGTACGGGCCGAACAAGGCCGCGGCGATCCGCGAGCACGCGGCGGCCAGCGGCTACGACCTGGCGGCCTGCTACGCCTACTCCGACTCGGTCACCGACATCCCGATGCTCGAGACCGTCGGCCACCCGACGGCCGTCAACCCCGACCGCGGGCTGCGCAAGGTCGCCGGCGAGCGCGGCTGGCCGGTGGTCGTCTTCCGCCGGCCGGTACGGCTGCGCGACCGCATCCCCGCACCGCCCCGGCCGGTCGCGGTCGGCGTCGGGGTGGGGCTCGCCGCCAGCGCCGCCGTCGGTGCCGCGGTGCTGCTGCGCCGCCGCCGCCCGGCCTGACGGCCGCCCGAGCTCAGGCGGGCGCCTCCGCCTCCCGCAGCAGCGCCTCGCAGATGGCGACCGACTCGATCGCCCCGAGGCGTACGGCGTCCGCGACGTGGACGACCCAGGTGACGGCGTCGCCCCCCGCGTACGCGGCCTGCGCCGCCGCATAGTCCGCGGACCGCTCGCGGTGACCCACGTCGACGGCGACCACCGCCTTCGGGTCGAGGCCACGGGAGACGAGCACCAGCCGCGCCGCGGCGCGCGCGACCAGTCCGGTCACCGGCGGGAAGGCGTCGAGCTCGAGCAGCTCCCCGTGGGCGACGGCCGCGAGGACGAGGGCCGACCCGGTGCGCCGCGTCGCGAGCAGGTCGGCGAGGGCGGCGAGGCGGGCGCCGACCGCCGGGTCCTCGCGCGGCCGGCCGAGCGCGTCGTCCGGGACGAGGCCACGTGCCGCGAGAGCGTGCAGCCGCGCCAGCGCCTGCAGCGGCGCGCGGTCGACGACGTCCTGCAGCCCGCCTGCGCCGCCGGTCACCCGCAGCGCGGCCTGCACCACCGGGTCCTCGGTGCCGGCGCGGACGTCGGCGAGCGGGAGGTCCGCGCCGGCGAGGGCGGCGCTGGCGCGCGCCGTGCGCAGCGCAGCCTCGGCGCTGACCTCGGCCGACCGCCGGCGCAGCAGCCGGTGGCCGAGCAGGCCGTCGACCTCGGCCCGCGCGGCGTCGACGGCCGCGCGTACGTCGGGCTGTGCCACCAGCGGGGCGAGCGGGTCGGAGGTCACCGGCGGAGGCTAGCTGCGTGTCCACCGTGCGCCGACGGGTAGGCGCACGGCCATGAGCAACGAGACCCCTGGAACGACACAGCCTGCCGGCGCAGGCGTCAGCGACGAGGAGATGGCACGCAAGGTCGCCGAGGAGACCTCGCCCGACCTCGACGCCGAGGACGTGTTCGAGCGCGAGTCGGAGGGCACCGACACCGACAAGCCCGTCGCTGAGGCCGACGCAGCGGACTTGTCGTGATCGGGGACTAGCGCTCCGGATGTGACGGGTGTTACATCGATCTCACGGCAGCCGCACAGCCGCGGCTCTCACCCCGGAGGTCCGATGACCACGACAGTCAGCCAGCCTGTTCCCGCCTCCGACCCGGTCGCGGGCCCTGATCGGACGGCCGACCTGGTCGCCGCGAGCACGACGTCGATCGCCGACCCGGGTCCGCTCGGCCTCGGCGCGTTCGCCATGACCACCTTCGTGCTCTCGGTCTTCAACGCCGGGCTCATCGCCGGAGCCGGCCTCGACGGCGTCGTGCTGCCGCTCGCGCTGTTCTACGGCGGCACCGCCCAGCTCCTCGCCGGGATGTGGGAGTTCAAGAAGGCCAACACCTTCGGGGCGCTCGCCTTCACGTCGTTCGGTGCGTTCTGGCTGGCCTTCGCCGCCTACGCGAAGTACATCGCGCCGGCGATCGCCGCCGGGCCCAACGCCTCGCAGCTCGGCCACGTGACCGGGGTCTTCCTGCTCGCCTGGGCGATCTTCACGGTCTACATGACCGTCGCGTCGCTGCGGGTCAGTGCCGCCGTCGCCGCCGTCTTCGTCGCCCTGAGCATCACGTTCATCCTGCTGACGATCGGTGCGTTCGGCGCTCACGCCGACATCACCAAGGCCGGCGGGTACGCAGGTCTCGTGACCGCGGCGCTGGCCTGGTACGGCTCCTTCGCCGGTGTCACGAACTCGACCTTCAAGAAGGTCGTGCTGCCGGTCTTCCCGCTGGCTCGCTGAGCCAGCGACCGAGCTTCCCCGCGTACCAGGAGAATCGACGACATGAGCGAACCCGGGCTGTCCAACCTGCTGACCGAGACGCGCCGCTTCGAGCCGCCCGCCGCACTCGCCGAGGATGCGATCGCGACCGACGCGACCTACGACGCCGCGGCGAAGGACCGGCTCGGCTTCTGGGCCGAGCGGGCCGGTGAGCTGCAGTGGTCCCGGCCGTGGGACGAGGTGCTCGACTGGTCGAAGGCGCCGTTCGCGGAGTGGTTCGTCGGCGGCGAGCTCAACGTGTCGGTCAACTGCGTCGACCGGCACGTCGAGGCCGGCAACGGCGGCCGGGTCGCCTTCCACTGGGAGGGCGAGCCGGACGGCGACCGCCGGACCCTCACGTACGCGGACCTGCTGGTCGAGGTCAGCAAGGCCGCCAACGCCCTGACCGAGCTCGGCGTGCAGGCCGGCGACCGGGTCTGCGTCTACATGCCGATGATCCCGGAGACGGTGATCACCATGCTGGCGTGCGCGCGGATCGGCGCCCCGCACAGCGTGGTGTTCGGCGGCTTCTCGGCGCAGGCGCTGGTCGACCGGATCCAGGACGCCGACGCGCACGTCGTCGTGACCGCCGACGGCGGCTACCGCCGGGGGTCGCCGTCCGGGCTGAAGCCGGTGCTCGACGAGGCGCTGCAGCGGTGCCCCGACGTGCGCTCGGTGCTCGTCGTGAAGCGCACCGGCCAGGACGTCGACTGGACCGAAGGCCGCGACGTGTGGTGGCACGACCTGGTCGAGAAGCAGCCGGAAACCCATACGCCGCAGGCGTTCTCCTCCGAGCACCCGCTGTTCCTGCTCTACACGTCCGGGACCACCGGCAAGCCGAAGGGGATCCTGCACACGTCCGGCGGCTACCTCACGCAAGTGTCGACCACCCACCGGTACGTCTTCGACCTCCACCCCGAGAGCGACGTCTACTGGTGCGCGGCCGATGTCGGCTGGGTCACCGGCCACTCGTACATCTGCTACGGACCGCTCGCCAACGGCGCGACGTCGGTCCTGTACGAGGGCACCCCCGACACCCCCACGCAGGACCGCTGGTGGCAGATCGTCGAGCGCTACGGCGTCTCGATCCTCTACACCGCGCCGACCACGATCCGCACCTTCATGAAGTGGGGCGAGGAGCTGCCCGGCGCCCACGACCTGTCCAGCCTGCGGGTGCTCGGCAGCGTCGGGGAACCGATCAACCCCGAGGCGTGGATGTGGTACCGCCGCGTCATCGGCGGCGAGCGCTGCCCGATCGTCGACACCTGGTGGCAGACCGAGACCGGCGGCATCATGATCACGCCGCTGCCGGGCGTGACCGCGACCAAGCCGGGCTCGGCGATGACGCCGTTCCCGGGCATCTCGGTCGCGGTCGTCGACAACGACGGCACGGCGGTCGGCAACGGTGAGGGCGGCTACCTCACCCTGACCGAGCCGTGGCCCGCGATGCTGCGAGGCATCTGGGGCGACGAGGAGCGCTTCCGCGAGACCTACTGGTCGAAGTTCGCGGGCCAGTACTTCGCCGGCGACGGGGCGAAGAAGGACGCCGACGGCGACCTGTGGCTGCTGGGCCGCGTCGACGACGTCATGAACGTCTCCGGTCACCGGATCTCCACCACCGAGGTCGAGTCGGCGCTGGTCTCGCACCCGAGCGTCGCCGAGGCCGCCGTGGTCGGCGCCGCCGACGAGACCACCGGTCAGGGCATCGTCGCGTTCGTGACCCCCAAGGGATCGGTCGCCGACGAGGTGTCCAGCGGTGAGGCGTTCGTCCAGGAGCTGCGCGACCACGTGGCCAAGGAGATCGGCAAGATCGCCAAGCCGCGACAGATCCTCATCGTCCCCGAGCTGCCCAAGACCCGCAGCGGCAAGATCATGCGGCGGCTGCTCCGCGACGTCGCGGAGAAGCGCGACCTCGGGGACGTCACGACGCTGGCCGACCCGACGGTCGTCAACGCGATCGGCGACCAGATGAAGGCGAGCACCGCCGAGGACTGAGCCGGGGGTCTAGCGTCGAGAGCCCGCCTGATGGAAGGACCTGTCGTGCCCGTGGACCCGCAGATCGCCGGCCTGCTCTCGATGCTCGAGCAGCAGGGCACCCCCAGCCTCGCCGCCGGCTCTGTCGCCGACGCGCGAGCCGGCCTGACCGCGATGGCCGGGATGCTGGCGGCGGCGTTCCCCGGCGGCATCCGCACCCCGGTCGGCGCGGTCCGTGAGGCCACCCTGGCGGGGCTGCCCTGTCGCGTGTACGCCGCCGCCGCGACCCCGTCGGGACCGGTGCCGACGACGGTGATGTTCCACGGCGGCGGGTTCGTCATCGGCGACCTCGAGACCCACGACGACCAGGCGCGGCTGCTCGCCGTCGGCACCGGCGGCGTCGTCGTGAGCGTCGACTACCGGCTGGCGCCGGAGGCGGCGTACCCGGCCGCGCCGGACGACTGCGAGGCTGTCGCCCGCTTCGTGCTCGACCACCTCGAGGACTTCGGTGGCGACCCGACGCGGGTCGGGGTCGCCGGCGACTCCGCCGGCGGCAACCTGTCCGCGGTCGTGGCCCAGCGGCTCCGCGACCGGCCCGCCGCGCATCCGCTCGCGGCGCAGCTGCTCTGGTACCCCGCAGTCGACTGCGAGGACGACGAGGGCGCGCGGTACGCCTCGCGCGTCGAGAACGCGAAGGGCTACTTCCTCACCGACGACGACATGCGCTGGTTCATGGCGCACTACCTCGGTGACGGTGCCCGTGCAGCCGAGCCCGGCGCGTCCCCGCTCCGTGGCGAGCTGCAGGACCTGCCACCCGCGGTCGTCGCGACGGCCGAGTACGACCCGCTGCGCGACGAGGGCGAGGCGTACGCGGCCGCCCTCGAGAAGGCCGGCGTGCCGGTCGTCGCGACCCGCTACGGCGGCCTGATCCACGGCTTCGTCGGCATGGGCGTGCTCTCGGCCGCGGCGCAGACGGCGACCGACGAGACCATCGAGGCCTACGCGGCGCTCCTGGGCTGAACCACCGCAGCCACCCGCAGTCGCCGCGGCCGCCGTCGCCGCCACGACCGACCTCGGCCCGGCGCGGACCGCGGCTGTGCCAGGCTGCCGACGTGGCCCGCTCTCGCCCGGCCCAGCCGGACCCGGCGGTGGCGCTCGTCCCCGGTCCGTGGGTCCACCGCCAGGTCGGCGCGAACGGGGCGCGCTTCCACGTCGCCGAGCTCGGCGAGGGTCCGCTCGTGCTGCTGCTGCACGGCTTCCCGGAGTTCTGGTGGTGCTGGCGCGACCAGCTCGTCTCGCTCGCAGCGCAGGGCTTCCGCGCCGTCGCCGTCGACCTGCGCGGGTACGGCGGCAGCGACAAGCCGCCGCGCGGCTACGACGTCCCCAACCTCACGCGCGACGTCGCCGGCCTGGTCCACGCGCTCGGCGAGCAGTCGGCCACGATCGTCGGCCACGACTGGGGCGGCTATCTCGGCTGGGCGCTCGGCGCCCTCCACCCGCAGGTCGTGCACCGCCTGGTGGTGGTGTCGATGCCGCACCCGCTCGCGTTCACGAGCGCGATCCGTTCCGGCGGTACGCAGCTCGCCGCGAGCCGCTACATCGCGGCCTTCCAGCTGCCCTGGCGCCCGGAGCGGATGCTGGTCGCCGACGACGCCGCGGAGGTCGGCGCGATCCTGCGGCGGTGGGGCGGGTCGGGCTTCCCCGATGCCGAGACCGAGGCCCGCTACCGCGAGCACGCCCAGGTCCCGGCCGTCGTGCACAGCGCGCTCGAGTACTACCGCTGGTCGGTCCGCTCCCAGGTCCGGCCCGACGGCGCACGGTTCGCGCGGGCGATGGAACGGCCGGTCGCGGCACCCACGCTGCAGCTGCAGGGCACCGCCGACCCGTGCACCCTCGCGTCGACGGCCCGCGGCAACGGACGCTACGTCGCCGGTCCGTACGCACTGGTGGAGCTGCGCGGCGTCGGCCACTTCCCGCACGAGGAGCGACCCGACGAGGTCAGCGGCCACATCGCCTCCTGGGCGCGCTGAGCCTCACCCGGTCGGCTGGGCCAGATTACGGCGATGTATCCGCCGAACGGCGCAGTGCGGATGGTCTTGACGGACCAGATGTGTGTAGTCCAGATTGCGCACACCATCCACCCCAGCGAAGGAGCATCCGTGCCCCGTTCCTCCCTCCGCGCGAAGGCCGCAGCAACCGCTGCGGTGCTCGCGCTGCCGTTGGTCGGCATCGCTGCCACCACCGGTCAGGCGGCCGCCGCCACCCCTGCGGCGACGTCGACGGCCTTGGCCCAGCACGCGATCCGCGTCTGCTCCGTGGCAACCAAGCCCGGGACGATGGCGTGCAACGCCTGGGTCCGCTCGACCGCGGCGAACAAGCCGATGGCCACCTCCACCCCGAGCGGCTACGGCCCGACGCAGCTGCAGAGCGCGTACGCGCTCGCCTCGGCCAGCAAGAGCAACGGGAGCGGCAAGACGATCGCGATCGTCGACGCGTACACCGACCCGACGGCCGAGAAGGACCTCGGCGTCTACCGCAGCGAGTACGGGCTGCCCGCGTGCACGACCGCGAACGGCTGCTTCAAGGAGGAGAGCCAGACCGGCACCTCGACGCTCCCGTCGAGCAACGCCTCGTGGGCGGAGGAGATCTCGCTCGACCTCGACATGGTCTCCGCGATCTGCCCCAACTGCCACATCCTGCTGATGGCGGCCAAGAGTGCGACCACCGCCAACCTCGGCACCGCGGTCAACACCGCCGCCAAGACCAGCGGCGTCATCGCGGTCTCGAACTCCTACGGCGGCAGCGAGTCCTCCTCCGACAAGACCTACGACACCGAGTACTACGACCACCCGGGCATCGCGGTCACCGCATCGTCGGGTGACGACGGCTACGGCGTCGAGTACCCGGCCGCCTCGCAGTAC
>CAJCIY010000296.1 GCA_903970495.1 Candidatus Melainabacteria bacterium
CGATGCCGCCGCCGATCGCCACGATCCGTCCGCGCATGACTGCCTCTTCCGCCTCGGCCCCGACTCAGGTGGTGCTCTCCGTCGTACGCCGCCCTGCCGGGTCCGGCCGTACGCAGAGCCGAACGTCACCCGTACGGCCGATCCAGTCAAGTCCGAAGGGACCGAGCGGCGGGCTACTGCTGGATCGGGCCCAGGGCGATGTGCAGGTCGCTCAGCGAGGTGCCGTAGACGAACGCGAGGGTCTGCTGACCGGCCGTGAGGGTCGCGCTGGTCGTGCCCGTCTTCGCGGTCAGCGAGGCGCAGGTCGGCGTGTCGAAGCTCGTGGTCGCGACGACCGAGACCTGGTGCGTGCCGGCGGCCGCGGGGAACTCCGCGAAGTTCGTGGGGGCGTCGCCGTTCGGGTTGGACGCGAAGATCTCCGGCAGACCGGGCGAGTTGGGGTCGCCGTTGAGGGGCGCCGTGCACGAGCTGTCGACGAACAGGTAGTAGTCGTCGCCGGGGACCCCGTTGGCCTTGAGGACCTCGGTGCTGGCCAGCAGCTCGTCCTGACCGGACGGTGGGGCCGGGGCGGCCGGACCCGCGTTGTTGCCGGGTACGAGGCCACTGCCGCCGGCGATGTCGCCCTTCTCCACGTACGTCGTGGTGTCGAGGGCGTCGAGCGGGTTCGAGGTGTCCTCGCCGTCGCCTCCGGTGACGAGCAGAAGCGTCAGCTGCGGGTGCGACCCGTCGTCTTGCCTCCCGGTGAGCATGACGGCCTCCGACCCGTCGGTGGTCGGGTCGGAGCCGCTCGGCAGTGCCTCCAGCGCGATGGAGTCCTTCGAGAAGTCGGTGGTGAAGTGCGGGTGGACGTAGTCGGAGAACGTGCCGTAGGCCACGTCCTTGAGGATCGGGGTCGCGGCCTGACCGTTGAGCGGCACGTCGTAGATGTCGAGGGCCGGTCCGGGCTTCTTGTCGTCGGTCATGTACAGGTTCGCGACGCGGACCGAGATCTGGCTCGTGCCGCCCGACGCGTCGGAGTCGCTCGCCCCCGAGCTCGCGCCGTCGGTCGCCGATCCGATCGCCTGCGAGATCGAGGCGGCCACCTTGCTCGCGTCCGACGCGCTCCCGGACTTCGCGCCGCCGCAGCCGGCGAGGGCGACGGTGGCCGCGGCAACCAGCGCGGTCGCGGTGAGGGTCGTGGACGTGCGCATGCGATCTCCAGAGGTCGTCTCGGACGGACGCCGGTGACGCTAGGAACCCCGCAGTGGTCGGGAATCGGGGGAAACCCTCGATCTGGGTCGGAGATCTGGTGCTCGGGGCGACGGCGGTCCTACGGTCGGCGCGTGGAGGGATTCCTCGTCGAGCGCTACTGGCCGGGGGTGAGCGCCGCCGCGGTCCAGGAGCTGGGCGCCCGGCTCACCGCGATGAGCGGCCCCACGGCGGGTTTCGTGGCCAGCACGCTCCTGCCGAGCGACGAGGTCGTGCTCTTCGAGTTCCGCGCGACCGGCGAGGCCGCCGTCCGGGCGCTCGCCGCACAGGCCGGGCTGCGCTGCGACCGGCTCGTCACGGCGGAGCGCCGGTCCTCGGGCGACGACGGCTGAGCTACCGGTCGGTCGCGCCCATCCGGGCGCCGAGCGCGGCGCGCGAGCGGATGCCCAGCTTGCGGTAGACCCGTGCGAGGTTGGCCTCGACCGTCTTGGTCGCGAGGAACAGCCGGTCGGCCACCTCGCGGTTGGTCAGGCCCGAGGCGGCCAGCTCGGCCACCCGTCGCTCGGTCTCGGTCAGATCGCTCGGGGCGCCGGGCCGGACGTTGACCCGCGCGAGCTCCGCCGCGGCGAGTGCACGCCAGGCCGTGGCACCGAACGTCGTGAACTCGGCCTCGGCCGCGGTGAGCAGCCGCCGCGCCTCGGCCTTGGCCTTGGCGCGGCGGTGGATCTGCCCGGCGATGAGGAGGGTCCGGGCTCGGTCGAAGCGGAACGGAGAGGTGTCGTACCAGTCCACCGCCGCCGCGACGGCTGCCCGGGCGTCGTCGAGCCGGCCGGCGTGGGCCGCGAGCATCGCCTGCCCGGTGAGGGCGACCGCCGCCGCCGACCGCCGCCCGGACCTGGACGCCTGCCGGTCGAGCTCCTCGCGGAAGCTCTCGGCGTCCGCGATGCGCCCGGCGCCGACGAGCGCGCAGAGGCGGTCGAGGTGCGAGCGGCTGTAGCCGGGCTCGCCGAAGTGCATTGCGGCGAGCGCGTCGTACCAGTGGTCGAGGTGCGACGCGGCGGCCACCGCGTCGCCGCGCGACAGCGCGACGAAGCCGAGCGTCGCGTGCACGCGATGGGCGGTCCAGTCGTTCAGCGACGGGGTCGCGAGGAGCTCGGTCAGGACCGCTTCGGCGCCCTCGAGCTGGCCCTGGTAGGCCATCGCCTGGCCGACGTTGTAGTGGGACTGCTCGTTGTGGGCCGCGATGGCCAGCTGCTCGTCCGCGTACTCCCGGCCCTCGAGCAGACGGCCTTGCCAGAGCCGGATCTGGGACAGGTGCCCGACGGTGTACGCGATGGAGGACAGGTCCCCGATCCCGTCGGCCTCGGCGCGCAGCTGCAGCAGGAGCCGCTCGGAGCCGGCCAGGTCGTCGGCGTACTTGAGCAGGGCCGCGTAGCTGGTGTCGGCCCGGTCCGACAGCCGGCGGAAGGGATGCGCGCGCTCGATCTCGATGGCGCGCTGGAATAGGTCGTGGTCGAGCCCCTCGCCGGCACGGAACCGCGTGCCGGCGACCTGGGCGAGCGCTCCGGCGAGCAGTGCGGGAGCGGGTTCCGGCAGGGACTCCAGCAGCGCCAGAGCACGCGCCGCCGACCGGGCCCCGAGATCGATGTCGTTGGTCACGGCGGACAGGGTCATGAGCGCCTCGGCCTGGACCTGCGGGTCGTCCGCCGCCTCGAGGACGGCCTCCCGCAGCTCCCGCTCGGCGTCGTCCCACCCGGTGCCCTCGATGGCGAACTCGGCCAGCCGGACGCGGCGACGGGCCCGCTCCGGCCCGGGCGCGGTCGCCGTCATCGCGGCCCGCTGGGTCTGCTGGGCGCCCGCACTGTCGCCGGCCCGGAACTGGGCGTCCGCGAGCCGGTCGAGACGGACCGGGCGCAGCGAGGGGTCGACGGTGTGGGCCATCGCCAGCTGCGCCAGGTCGGCGGCGATGTCCGGTACGCCGGCTGCGAGCGCCGCGGTCGCGCCGGCGTCGAGCTCCTCGGCGAGAGCGGCGGACGGTGCGGTCGCGGCGAGCGCCGCGTGCCGTACCCGCTCGATGGGGTCGTCGGCTCCGGCAGCCAGCCGCGCGTGGAGCGCCCGTCGGCGGGCACCGGAGAGGCTGGCGTACGCGGCGGCGCTCCACAGCGGGTGCGCCGCGCGGATCACCTGCTGCGCGCCCGTCCCCTCGAAGGCCACCATCCCCGCCGCGGCCGCCAGCTCGGCAGCCGCCTCGTCGACCTCGGTGGCGCTGAGCCGCCAGGTCGCCGCGGTGGCCGCCACGAGGTCGGCGACGTCGGGCGGGAGCTCCCGGACGCGCGCGTCGACCAGGCCGTCGAGCCCGGCGGGCACCGGCAGCGGGCTGCCGACCTGCGGGCTGATCTCGCGGCGGTCCAGCGCCCGGGCGAGCTCCAGGGCGTACAGCGGGTTGCCGCCCGAGGTGTCGAAGACGCGCAGCAGCAGCGGCCGTGCGAGCCGGATGCCCCGGTGGGTCTGCAGCAGCTCGAACACCGCGCCCAGCGTCAGCGGCCCGACCGCGACCCGCTCGACGGCGAGCCCGTGCAGCACGGGCAGCGCCAGATCCGATCCCCGTACGGTCGCGACGAGTCGTGCGCGGTGGCGGGCGGTGAGCCGCCGGAGGGCGAACGCCAGGGCGGCGGCACTGGCGGTGTCGAGGAAGGGCAGGTCGTCGACGGCGACCAGCACCGGGGCGGTGTCGGCGAGCGCGGTCAGGGTCGACAGGAGCGCGGTGCCGACCGTGCGCTCGTCGATGGCGTCACCGCCCGCCACCTGCAGCGACACCGCCTGCAGCGCCCGGTGCTGCGGCTCCGGCAGCGACGCGAGCAGCGGCGGCGGGACGCTGCGCAGCAGGTCGGCCGTCCCGACCCAGGGCAGCCGGGCCTCGACGGCCGAGGCCCGGGACAGCAGCACGTGGTCGCCGGCCGCGCGGCGGGCCGCGACCGTCGCCTCCCAGATCGCCGTCTTGCCGATGCCCGCGTCGCCGACGAGCAGCACGGCGTGCGGGGGGCCCTCGAGCGCCGCGAGGACGGCCGCGCGCTCACGGTCGCGGCCGACGAGGGGGTCAGCGCCCGGGAGGCTCCCGACCTCGCCCACCCGGACCCCCGTCCCTCGAACGTCCGGCGCACCGTAGCGAACCGACGCTCGTACTAGCGGGACGGCGAGCGCCCTGCCGCAGCCCGACGGCGTACCCCCAACGGGTTGGGGGTTCCGTCGCCGACAACAACTCGGGCTGCCGGTCCGCCTGGTCATCCCGGCGGCCTGAGCCGAGACTCGCCGACGTGAAGGATCTTATGGACCCGGCCGAGGCGATCCGACTTGTGCGGGAGCCGAGGTCAGCGGACAACCTCCAGGCTTACTTCGAGCGTTTCGAGGGTCGCTACTTCGAGTCGTTCGGCGGCGGTGGCGGCTTTTCTCCGCACGCACTCACGGCCGAGGACATAGTTGCGGTGCAGCTGCTCAGCGTCTCGATCCCGCCGACCGCCGTCGTGGCGTTGATGTACGACGACCTTGGGAGGGACCTTACCGAGCAGCTGGCGCTCGTCCCGCTTGACGTCGACCTGGGCTCGCCCGAGGCGGCGGTCGCCCTGTCCCGGGACGAGCCAGCCTGGCGTGCCTGGAACCTGCTGCTTGGCTCGAAGCTCGGGCTGGGCCCGACAATCACGAGCAAGGTGCTCGCCCGCAAGCGCCCCAGGCTTGTGCCGGTGTGGGACCGGGTGGTCGACTGTGCGCTTGGCGAGCCGCCCGTCGGCGAGTCCTGGGATCTCATGCAGAGATTGTTCGCCAGCGAGCTGCCCTCTGTCCTGCGGGCTGTCGCTGCGCAGGCAGGCGTACCTGAACACGTGGCGGCTCCACGGATCTTCGACGTCGTCGTCTGGATGCGCCATAAGGACAAGCATCGGGACCTCGACGGTCACTGCCCTGCCCGACTCCGCGTCGCCTAGCCGCCTGTCGGTGGCGACGTGTCAGTCATTGGCGGCGAGCAGGGCGCCTAGACGCAGGACGTCGACTGGCGAGAGGCCCTTCTGGGTGGCGGCCAGCTCGGCCAGCGCCTGGAACGCCTTGACCGCGACCTCGCCCAGGGCGGCGGCGTCCTCGGCGCCGAGGGGGCCGACGGCGCGGAGCAGGTCGACCCCGGCCTCGTCGTCGGCCCGCTCCCGCTGGATCGCCAGCCCAAACACCAGGCGGGTCGCCTCGTGGGTCGTGAGCGGCGGCCGCCTCACGCCGTCCCCCGCAGGTGCAGGCAAGGCTTGCAGACGTTCTCGCGGACCTGGGGGACCACGAGGTGCGCCGGGTAGGGCCGCCCGCAGGCGTCGCACGTCACGGGCCGTCGGGTCGCGCCGAGCAGCGTCTCGGCGGTGCGGCGACGGGCCTCGGCCTCGTCCTCCTCGGCCCAGGCGCGACGGACGGCGGGGTCGGTGCCCCGCCAGCGGTGCCTGCTCGCGGCCGAGGCGGGCGGGGTCACGAGATCGGCCCGGTGCTGTGGCGGCTCCCCGCCCCGGCGGGCGCCG
>CAJCIY010000297.1 GCA_903970495.1 Candidatus Melainabacteria bacterium
GGAGTGCCTGCGCCGCAAGGGTTCCCTCGTACGCGGCCGTCGCGACGCCGCGGACGCCCGCACCCTCCGCCCGCAGCTGCCAGGTCGCGAGCCAGTCGTGCATCGCGGTCAGGCAGTGCGGGTCGTCGAGCTGCGCCGCGAGCACCGGCGTGACGCCGAGGGTCAGCAGGTCGCGCCGGCCCTCGTCGGCGAGCTGCTCGAGCTCGGCCACCAACGGCAGGTACGCACCGGCCCACGCCTGGTAGAGCCACTCCTCGCCGACCGGCCACGAGCCGTGGTGCGCGACCCACGGCAGGTGGGTGTGCAGCACGATGCAGCAAGTGCCGACCGTCATCGGCGCACGGCGACGAAGACCAGGTCGAGGCTCGCGTCGACGTCGGTCCCGTCGACGTCGAAGTCGTTGGCGCGGACGGCGTGCACGGCGGCGCGTACCCGCGGCGACCAGTCGTCCGTGCTGCGGGTCAGCTGCGCCTCGACGAGCGGGCCGACGCGCCGCTCCAGCTGCGTCAGCCGCTTCCCGTGCCGCAGCCCCCAGCGACGCTGCACCTCGAAGTGCGGGGCGAGCAGGTCGGTGAGCTCGTCGGCGGTCAGCTCGCGGGTGTGGAACGCGTTCCGCGGGGTGTCCCGGCCGGGCGAGAACGTGGTGCGGTTCGGGGTCGTCATGAGCAGCGTGCCCGCCGGCCGCAGGACGCGTGCGCACTCGGCGACGAAGCCGGGCTGGTCGTGCAGGTGCTCGATCGTCTGCAGGTTGGCGACGACCTCGACGCTGCTGTCCGCGTACGGCAGCCGCTGCAGGTCGCCCCGGGTCACCGTCAGACCCGAGTACCGCCGCCGGATGTGCCGGGCGGCGGTCTGGTCGTAGTCGAATGCGTGGACTCGCGCGGCACCACCGTCGCGCAGCAGCTGGGCGCCGTACCCCTCACCGGCGCCGGCCTCGAGGACGTGTGCCCCGAGGACGAAGGGCAGCAGCGCCCGGTACGCCGCCTCGTGCCGCCGGAACCAGTAGTTCTCGTCAGGGATGCCCGGCAGCGTCCGCTCGCCGGTGAGCACAAGATCGCCTGCGGCACGGGCGGTTCCGATGGTCACGTGGGCAGTCCTCACCGGGGATCAGTCGCACGGCGCTGTTCGTGCCGATCGTCGAGCCCGTGACGATAACTGGTCGATCGACGAGGCGCCGTTCTCCTCGGTGACGTCGTCGGCTGCGGCAGGATGCGGTCCTCGGCCGACGTTCCGTGATCCACCCGTACTCTCTTGGTCGGTGTGCCGGGAAGTCTGGTCGGCGTCCTGATCCGACGACCCTGGGGAACGCCACCGATGGACGACACGCGGCACTACGCCTTCGTGCTGCTGCTCCTCGCCGCAGCGGGGCTCGCCGCCGTCTTGTCGAACCAGCTCTCGGCGCGCATCCGCATCCCAGCGCCGGTGCTGTTCCTGGTCGCCGCGGCGATCGCCCAGGCCGCGGTCCCGCAGCTGCATCCGCCCGGCGAGAGGGACCTCGAGCGCATCGTCACCGTCGCGCTCGTGCTGATCCTCTTCGACGGCGGCCTGCACATCGGCTGGCGCCGGTTCCGGGAGGCCGCCGCCCCGATCGCTCTCACCGGCGTGCTGGGCACGATCGCGACCGCCGCGGCGCTCACCGTCCTCGCACACCTGGCATTCGGGTTCAGCTGGTACGTGTCGCTCCTGCTCGCGACCGCGCTGTCCCCGACCGACCCCGCAGTCGTGTTCTCCGTCCTCGGGCGTCGCGAGATCGAGGGCAGGTCGGGCACCCTGCTCGAGGGGGAGTCGGGTGCAAACGATCCCGTCGGCATCGCGCTGCTGATGAGCCTGCTGACGGCCGGGCACCTGTCTGCCGGGGCGTTCGGCGACGTCGCGGCGGAGTTCGCCCTGCAGATGGTGGTGGGACTCGCGGTCGGTGCAGTAGGTGGTCGGCTGCTGCTGCAGTTCATCCGGCGGGTCTCGTTGCCGAGCGAGGCGCTGCATCCGATCGCTTCGCTGTCGGGCGCGGTGGGCATCTACGGCGTCGCCACGGTCGCCCACGGCTCGGGCTTCCTCGCCGTCCTGGTGGCGGGTGTTCTGCTCGGTGACGAGCGCGCGCCGTTCAAGCGCGAGATCATGCGGTTCCACCAGGCGATGGCGAGCCTCGCCGAGATCGTCGCGTTCCTCGTCCTCGGTCTCACCGTCGACCTGCACGTGGTGTCGCGCGCGGACGTGTGGGGCCCGGGCCTCGTGATCGGCGCGCTGCTCGCGTTCGTGATCCGTCCGCTGCTCGTCGGGCCGCTGCTCCTGTGGGCGCGGCTGCGTCGCGGGGAGCTCGCCTTCGTGGCGCTCTCGGGTCTGAAGGGCGCGGTGCCGATCCTCCTGGGGATCCTGGTCGCCGCACACGGGGTGCCCGGCTCGGTGCGGCTCTACGGCATCGTGATCGTCGTCGTGACGTTCTCCGTCGCGGTCCAGGGGAGCCTCGTGCCGACGGCCGCGCACCTGCTGGGCGTCCCGATGCGAGCGACCTCGCCCCAGCCGTACGCCCTCGGGGTGCGCCTCGAGCAGGAGCCGAAAGGGGTGCTCCGGCTGGTCGTCGGTGCCGGTTCGGAGGTTGAGGGGAGCACCGTCGACGAGGTCGCAGCGCGACACGGTGACGTCGGGGTGAGCCTGCTGGTGCGAGCCGGGAACCTGGTCCCGGTCCGCGGCCTGACCCGGTTCGAGGAGGGTGACGACGTGGTCATCAGCGCCGGCGACGACCTGCGGCAGGACCTCACTGCGGCGTTCGGCCCGGCACCGCGCTGATCGCCTCCGTAGGTCCGCCGACCGGACGGGATCGCCGGAGGTGCGGCCGCAGCACCCGCTCGCTGACGCGTGCCTCGTCGAGGTCTCGCAACCGGGCGGCGAGCAGCTGCGACAGCGCGATCACCCCGAGCACCGTCCCGTCGTCGACGATCACGAGGCGGCTGACGGCGAGGTCGGCCATCCGATGGGCGACGGTGCGGAGCGTCTCCTCCGGACGGCAGGTCGCGATGTCGGGCAGAACCGGGAGCACG
Source organism: Candidatus Melainabacteria bacterium (assembly GCA_903970495.1). Taxonomy (GTDB): domain Bacteria; phylum Actinomycetota; class Actinomycetes; order Mycobacteriales; family CAJCIY01; genus CAJCIY01. The sequence goes on from CAJCIY010000297.1 coordinate 3,036, forward strand.
AGGTCACCGGGAGCGAGGGCGGCGCCGGCGAGAGCGCTGCGCGTGACCGCGCCCACCAGCCGGCCGTCGTCGAGCACCGGGTAGAGCCGTTGCTGGTAGGCCCACCCGCGCTCTCCGCGCGCCTGCAGGTAGACCGCGACGGCATCGGCGAGCGGGGTGGTGACGTCGAAGGTCGTCAGCTCCTCCTCCGCGACCTCGCGGACCCGCAGCACCTCGAGCGGGTCGACGTCGTACTCCCGGCTGACGTGGAAGCCCTTGCGCACGACCTTCTCGGTGAGGATCGAGCGGCGGACCAGCAGGGTCGACACGGCGTAGCCGACGGTGGCGGCGGCGAGCATCGGCAGGGCTGCCGACCAGGCGTGCGTGACCTCCAGGGCGAACACGATGCCGGTGAGCGGCACCTGCAGCGAGGCGGCCAACAGCGCGGCGATCGCGACGGCGGGCCAGAAGCCGAGCGCCACGTTCGGCAGGAACGTCTGGGCGAGAGCTCCGCCGGTCGCGCCGACTAAGACGATCGGCGCGACGACGCCCCCGCTGGTCCCCGATCCGAGCGAAAGCGACCAGATGAGCGACTTCACGACGAAGGCGGCGACGAGCGTCGAGACGGCGAGCTTGGTCGCGGTGACGTCGTCGATCGTCGAGTAGCCGACGCCCAGCGCCCGCGGCGAGATCAGTCCGCCCGCACCGATGATCACCCCGCCGAGGGCGGGCCACCACATCCAGTGGAACGGGAGCCGGCCGAACAGGTCCTCGCTCGCGTAGACCAGTCGGCTGAGCAGCGTGCCGACCCCTGCGGCGACCACGCCGAGGCCGACGGCGGCGAGGTAGACGACCAGGTGCCGGGGGACCGTGAACGGCGCGACGGGGAACAGCGCCGAGCGCCCGAGCAGGTAGCCGCGCAGTACCGTCGCGGTCGCGACCGAGACTCCGACCGGGACGACGCTGCGCGGTCGCAGCTCGAACAGCAGCAGCTCGACGGCGAGCAGGACGGCGGCCAGTGGGGCGTCGAAGATCGCGGCCATCCCGCCCGCGGAACCGGCCACGAGCAGCGTCTTGCGCTCGTCGGCAGTCAGCCGCAGCAGTTGCGCGAGGATGCTGCCGACCGCGCCGCCGGTCATGATGATCGGCCCCTCGGCGCCGAACGGTCCGCCCGTGCCGATCGACACGGCGGCGCTGAGCGGCTTGAGGATCGCCACCCGCGGCTGGACCTTGCTGCCACCGGTGAGCACCACCTCGATGGTCTCGGGCATCCCGTGCCCGCGGATCCGCTCGCTGCCGTAGCGCGCCATCACGCCGACGACGAGGCCGCCCCCGACGGGAATGAGGACCAGCGCCCACCAGGGCAGGCCGGTGTGCTCGATGGGTGAGAGTCGGCCGCTGACCCGGGCGAAGAACACGAGGTTGGTCACCAGCCCGATGAGGCGCACCAACGCCAGCGCCACCACCGCCGTCGCCGCTCCGACCACCACGGCCAGAGAGGAGATCAGGAGCACGCGGGGGGTGACCGTGAAGTCGCCGAGCTCACGGGTCTCCTGGGGCATGCATGCATCATGCACCACTTGCAGAATGCAGATGACTCGCAGAGCATGGAGTCATGACCCAGGGCGTACGCGCCGTCGCGACGGCGGTCGAGCGCGACAGCCGCGCCTTCTTCACGCTGTCCATGCAGGCGATGGAGGGCGAAGACCCGCTGCGTCCGAGCGCGCTGCGTGCGCTTCTCGCGCTCGACGGCCGTGGCGCCATGACGGTCGGACAGCTCGCCGACGAGCTGGCGCTCAGTCGGTCTGCGACCAGTCGTCTCGTCGACCGTCTCGTGCAGCAGGGGCTCGTCGACCGCGCGCCGGACCCCGACGACCGGCGGCAGCTCGCGGTCGGCGCCACCCGCGACGGTCGCGAGGTCGTGCAGCGTCTCGTCAGCCGACGTCGTACGGCCGTCCTGGAGGTCCTGGCAGGTATGGACGCGGACGATCGCACCGCCCTGGAGAGGGGCCTGGCGGCCTTCCGCGCCGCAGCCCAGCGGGTCTGACGACGCATGTCCCGACCCGCGACGTCGGGGAGCCTCGGGGCGCTAGGTCCGCAGCGTGCCGGTCGGCGGAGGGGGCACCTCGGCCGGGAGCCGCGCGGAGTAGATCGAGTAGCCGTCGAGGTAGCGGACGACCAGTGTCGCCAGACCCGTCGCGATGATCATCGGGACGAGCAGCGAGAACCCGGTGTGGGTCAGCTCGAGCACGAGCACGAGGCCGCTGACCGGTGCGAGCATGCCGGCTCCGACGAAGGCGGCGGCCCCGACGAGGGCGTAGGCACCCGGCGACGTCCCGCCCCAGGCGTGCGACCACAGCAGCCCGAGCCCACCGCCGAGCACGGCGCCGGTGCTGAGTGTCGGGGTGAACAGCCCACCGCTCGCGCCCGCCCCGAGACTGGCGGCGGTCAGCAGCGGCTTGAGCACCCCGAGGACCAGCAGCACCCCGGCGGTGCCCTCGCCGAGCAGGACCGCGTGCGCCATGTCCTTCCCGTTCCCGAACAGCTGCGGGTAGCGGATGCCGACGGCACCGACGACGGCGAACACCGCGAGCATCGCGGGGACGGTCCTCGCACCTCCGACCCGGTGGTGCGAGACGAGTCCGATGAGGCGGACGTACCCCACCGCCACCACGCCGAGCAGCGGCCCGGCGATCACCGAGAAGACCACCAGAGCGGCACTGACGTGGTAGGCAGGAACATCGATGTACGTCGGCCCGTGCGACAGGTAGGCCCAGGCCGTCAGCGTCGCGACACCCGAGCAGGCGAGCGCGGGGAGCAGCACCGGCACGGACACCGCACCGAGGAGCACCTCCGCGGTGAACAGTGCCCCGCCGAGCGGCACGTTGTAGACGCAGGCGAGACCTGCGCC
>CAJCIY010000298.1 GCA_903970495.1 Candidatus Melainabacteria bacterium
GTGGCGAGCACGGCGGCGAGTCCGGAGGTGGCTGCCACCGCGGTGCCGCCACCGAGGGCGGCGAGCCCGAGCCGGCGTCGCCGGGACCGGTCGTACGGCGCGCTGCGGTGGAGCGTTGCGGTCGGGCGGTACGAGGCCGTGCGCGACGAGGTGCTGCGCGAGCCGGCGCTGGACGGGGTGCTGCGACGTACGGAGGTGAGGCGCATGGCGAGGGTCCGCAGCCACCGGGCGCACGCCCGGCACGGCGCCCACCGGCGCGCGGCGACGGCCCGAGGGGTCCGCTCGCTCGTGCGCCAGGCCGGACGCTCGGATGCCGTGGGCACCCGACCGCTCGCGGGGCGGACCTGGCTCCTTCGACATCGTCCCGCGGTCGGCGGCCGTCAGGACGGGCCGCCTCGGTCTCGAACGTACGGGAGCACGGGGCTGTGGACGACCTCGTCATCCACAGTCAGGCCGTGCTGGCCTTCGAAACAGCAGGTCAACACCGGGTTCTACCAACGGATCGGTGAACCTTCTCACATCCGGATCGCCTGATCGGGAGCGGCGATCCGCCTCGGCGGGGTCTTGCCGGCGCGATCTCCGTGATGATCTCTACCGCGTGGCGGCTCGCGCTCGTCGACCCGCCGTCTACGCTTGCGGCGACCGCGTGGGGCGACCGTGCTCCCGCGTACAGGCGTGAAGGAGTGGGTCGTGGCCGAGAAGTACGAGGGCTACTGCGTGAAGTGCAAGGAGAAGCGCGAGTTCGACGGCGAGGTCTCCGTCAGCGACTCCGGGCGCCGCATGGCGAAGGGCACGTGCCCCGTCTGCGGCACGAAGATGAACCGGATCCTGGGCAAGGCCTGACGTCCGGCCTGCCGAGCCTCCGACGGGGCGTCCACCGACCACGGTGGGCGCCCCGTCGTCGTTCCGGCTGTGGACGGATCGGTCCTCCACAGGCCGCCGCTCTGCGACGGTCGCTGCATGGCCGACACCCCCCTCGCCAGTCCCGTCACGGTGCCGCGGCTCAAGCCGACGCACCGGCCGCTGTGGCGTGACGCGACGACCGTGCAGCTGGGCCTGCTGCCCGAGCACGCGACCGTGCTGGGCGACATGTCCGTGCCCACCGCGAGGCTGCTGGCAGCGCTGGACCACGGCCGCCACGCGACACCCACCGGCACCGCCGACGAGGCCCTGCTCCGCGCACTGACCGTCGCCGGCGCGCTCGACGACCCGCCCACCGACCTGGCGCCTCGACTGGTGCCCGAGCGCACGCTGCTGACCCTGGTGCATCCCGCGCCAGGCGCGGCCGACGCCGCGCTGGCCGCCCGGCGGGCGACGCGCGTCCTGGTCCTGGGCGGCGGCCGGGTCGGCGCCGCGGTGGCCCACGTCCTGGCGGCCAGCGGCATCGGGCGGGTCGGCGTCGAGGACCGGACCGCGGTCGACGCCGCCGACGCCTGCCCCGGCGGGGTGTCCGCGGCCGACGTCGGGCTCCGCCGCGGCGCCGCGGCGACCGCGGTCGCGGTCCGGGCGTACGCGCCGGTCCTCGACGACGGGCCGCCCGACGTGCTGGTGGTGTGTCCTGACGGCGCGGCCCCGCCGGACGCCGCCCGCTGGTGGCCGGCGCTGCAACGCGGTGCGGCGCTGCTCGTCGCGACGGTGCGCGAGGGCACCGGCATCGTCGGCCCGCTGACGCTCCCCTTCGGGCAGTGCTGCCCGGGCTGTCTGAGCCTGCACCGGGCCGACCGCGACCCCGCCTGGCCGCTGGTCGAGCGGCAGCTGGCCGACCCCGACCGGGCCCCCGCGGCAGCCGCCGCGGCCACCACCGTGCTCGCCGTGGCGTCGACCGCCGCCGAGCAGCTGCTGTCGTGGGTCGACGCCCGCGGCACCGGCGAGGCGCTCGTCCCGGCATCGGTCGGCGCGACCCTGGAGCTGCCGCGTCCCGGCTGGCGCTGGCACCGGCGCCCGTGGGGGCCGCACCCCGAGTGCCGCTGCAGCACGCTGACGGCCGGCGCGTCCTGACTCCCCCCGCGCCGCCGGCGTCCCCCGGGGCACAATGGGCTGTGGCCGCCGACCAGCAGGACGATGTCGTCGCTCCTGACGCCACTCCCGTCGAGAGCTCGCGCGACCGGGCGACGGTCGGACGTGCCATCCCCGGACGGGCCATGGTGCGGACCGCCAAGCTCGCGAGCCTCCCGATCGGCTACGCGGGTCGCACCGCCCTCGGCGTAGGCAAGCGCATCGGCGGCCGGCCCGCCGAGGCCGTCGCGACCGAGCTCCAGCAGCGCACCGCCGAGCAGCTGTTCAAGGTCCTCGGGCAGCTCAAGGGCGGCGCCATGAAGGCCGGCCAGGCGCTGTCGGTCTTCGAGGCCGCGCTGCCAGACGAGATCGCAGGGCCCTACCGCGCCGCGCTGACCAAGCTGCAGGACGCCGCACCGCCGATGCCCGCGTCGGTCGTGCACACGGTGCTCGCCGCCGAGCTCGGGGACGACTGGCGTTCGCTGTTCACCTCGTTCGACGACCGGCCCGCCGCGGCGGCCTCGATCGGCCAGGTCCACCGGGCGATCTGGTCCGACGGTCGTGAGGTCGCGGTCAAGATCCAGTACCCGGGCGCCGGGCGCGCCCTGGTGAGCGACCTCGACCAGCTCGCGCGGTTCGCCCGGCTGTTCTCGGCGATCAGCCCGGGCCTGGACATCAAGCCGCTGCTCGCCGAGCTGCGCGAGCGCGTCGTCGAGGAGCTGGACTACCGGCTGGAGGCCGCGTACCAGAAGGTGTTCGCCGATGCCTTCCGCGGCGACCCGGACTTCCAGATCCCCGAGCTGGTTGCCAACACCGCGCGGGTGCTGGTCGGCGAGTGGGTCGACGGCACCCCGGTCTCGAGCGTCATCGCCGGCGGCGACCAGGCCACGCGCGATCGCGCGGGACTGCTGCTGGTGCGGTTCCTGTACTCCTGCCCCGGCCGCGCCGGCCTGCTGCACGCGGACCCGCACCCGGGCAACTTCCGGCTCACCGCCGACGGTCGGCTGTGCGTCCTCGACTTCGGCGCGGTCAACCGGCTGCCCGGCGGACTCCCCGAGCCGATCGGCCGGCTCGCGCGCCTGACGCTGGACGGCGAGTCGCAGTCGGTGCTCGCCGGCCTGCGCGAGCTGGGCTTCGTCAAGCCGTCGATCGAGGTCGACGCCGAAGCCGTGCTCGACTACCTCCGGCCGATTCTCGACCCGATCGCGGAGCCCGAGTTCACCTTCAGCCGCGCGTGGCTGCGCCGGGAGGCGGCCCGGCTCGGCGACCCTCGCTCGCCCGCCTCGCAGCTCGGCCGGCAGCTCAACCTGCCGCCCGAGTACCTGCTGATCCACCGGGTCACGCTCGGCACGACCGGGGTGCTGTGCCAGCTCGGCAGCCACGGCGCGTTCCGCGCCGAGATGGAGCGGTGGCAGCCCGGGTTCGCGCCGCCCGGCTCGGAGCTCGCGGACCTCGCCGCCGCGGCGAACCGTCCCGGCCGTCGGCTGCCGAGGTTCGAGCCGCCGACCGGCCCGCCGCCACCCGCGAAGAAGCGGCGCTAGCCGGTCACCTGACACGGGCGACCGGCAAGCCGGTCACCACCACTCGGGCGAGAGCCGCGCCTCGATCGAGCGGAGGTTCTCGCGGGAGCAACGGGCGCAGACGTGCTCCACGCCGCGGCCGCGTTCGGAGAGCTGGGTCGACCAGTCGAGCGGCGGCCCATCGTCGGCCACCGCACCGCAGGACGCACACGTCACCGTCACCGTGTCGTCGCCGCTCATGCCCGGGTCACCAGCGAGACCACACCGGCGTCGGCACCGGCCAAGGCATAGCCCCCCGGGCCGGTCCACCCCGCGAGCGAGCCCGGCTCGGTCAGCGCGTGCTCGACCACGGCCGCGGCCAGCGCGCCCTTCACCGCCTTGTTGTCGTGCCCCACCACGGCCCGCCGTCCCGCGGTCTCCCGCTCGACCCGTACGGTCCAGACGGCGCGGGCCGTCGGCAGCGGACCGACGGCGGCCGCGTACGCACCGGGCAGCAGGTTCCACACCACGGCGCCGGCCACGTGGTCGGCGAGCAGCGGTGTCACCCGCGGCCGCCACCACGCCGCGAGCCGCCCGACGCCCGGGACCGCGGCCCCGATCGGCAGCTTGTACGCCGGCACCGGGTCGTCGCCCCGCAGCAGCCCCCACAGCCCCGACATCACGACGACCGCGCGGTCCAGCCGCCGCCGCAGCGGCGCCGCCCGCCCGGGGTAGCCGAGCGCGTCGTACAGCACGCCGGTGTAGCGGCGCAGCGCGGGCAGCGCCGGCGCCTCGAGGACGAACCGGTTGTCGGCCATCGCCGCGGTCGCCGCCGCGGCACCGACCTTGAGCTCGCGTACCGGTGAGAAGTCCTTGCGCCGCAGGCCTTTCGCGACCGTCAGCCGGGCGGGCTCCAGTGCGGCGAACGCGCCCGGCGTCCGGGCGAGACGGCCCCCTACGGCCTTGCCCTCCGACGGCGGCAGCAGCACCACGATCCGGGTCACCACCGGAGCCCGAGGGACGACACCCACCCAGGGTAGGAGACTCGGGCGCGTGCAGCCCTGGACGCCGGACGGACACGCGGCGCTCGGCCGGCCCGACATCGACCACGTCCGGCGCCTCGAGGACCTCTCGCACCGCAGCTGGCCGCCGCTCGTCCTGGCCCCGCTCGGCGGCTGGACGCTGCGCGCCGGCGCCGGCATCACCCGCCGCATCAACAGCGCCTGGCCGCGACGGCCCTGCACGCTGACGCCCGAGCAGCTGCTCGCCGCGACCCGCAGCTGGTACGCGCGGCAGGGCCTGCCACCCATGGTCCAGCTCTCCCCCGCCAACGCACCGCCCCTGGCCGAGCACCTCGAGGGCTGGACGGTCTCGGACGAGGTGCTGGTGCTCGAAGGTCCGCTGACCGCGGCCGCGCGGGCGGACGTCCGCGTCGACGGCTGGCCGACAGAGGACTGGTGGTCGGTCGCCACGAGGACGGCCGAGCACCAGGTCGGTCACGGCCGCCGCGAGCCCGGCGAGGCGATCCTGCGCAAGATCGCCAAGCCGTCCGGGTACGCCGTCGCCTACGACGGCGACGAGCCGGTCGCGGTCGGCCGCGGCGTCGTCGACGGCAGGAGCCTCGGCGTCTTCACCATCGGCACCCTGGCCGGCCACCGCGGCCGCGGCCACGGCCGTGCGGTGATGGGCGCCCTCGGCGCGTGGGCCGCCGGCCTCGGCGCGACGAGCACGTGGCTGCAGGTCGAAGCGGGCAACGCGCCGGCCCGGGCGCTGTACGCCGACCTGCACGAGGTCTACAGCTACGCCTACGCGAGCTGGCAAACCGGCGACCGGTAGCCGGCCGGGCGCCTACCCGAGCTGGTCGAGCAGCGACCGGTAGCCGGTCGTGTAGGCCTCCGCGTACGTCGGGAAGGCCCGGACCACGTCGGCCATGACCTCCAGCGGCACCCGCGCCCGGACGGCGACCGTCGCCTCGGCGATCCACTCGTCGGCGCCCGGCCCGATCGCGCCGGCACCCAGCAGCCGCCGCTCGGTCCGGTCGGCGACCAGCCGCAGCAGCCCGCCGCTGGCGTCCGCCGGCCCGAGCGGACCCTCGCCCTCGGCGCCGGCGCGGCTGACGGTCAACAGGTCGACCTCGGCCACGACCACGTCGTGGCCGGCGTCGCGGGCCTGCTGCTCGGTGAGCCCGGTCGCGGCGAGCGGCGGCTCGGTGAACACCGCGCGCGGCAAGGCCTCGGGCGTCTGGTCGTGGCCCGGCCGGCCGAGGATCTCGTCGAGGACGACGCGGGCCTGGTGGTTTGCGGTGTGCGTGTACGGCGCGACGCCGGTGACGTCGCCGACCGCCCAGATGCCCGGGCCGGCGGCGCAGCGCGCGTCGACGACGACCTCGCCCGCCCCGCCCGGCTCGAGGCCGACCGTCTCGAGGCCGAGGCCGCCCGTGGCCGGCTTCCGACCGGTCACGACGAGCAGCCGGTCGCCCTCGACGCTGCTGCCGTCGTCGAGGTGCAGCCGCAGGCCGTCCCCGACCGGCTCGACGGCTGCCGCGGCCACCCCGAGCCGGAACGCGACGCCGGTCGCCTCCAGCACGGTCTGCAGCAGGGCGCCGAGGGCCGGGTCCTCGCGCGGCACCGGCGCGTCGGAGGTGTCGACGACGGTCACCGCGGAGCCGTACGTGGCATAGACCTGCGCCAGCTCGCAGCCGATCGGGCCGGCGCCGAGCACGACCAGCCGGGCCGGGCGCTCGGCCGAGGTCAGCGCCTCGTCGGACGTCCAGTGCGGCACACCGTCCAGGCCGTCGATCGGCGGGACCACCGGCGCCGAGCCGGTGTCGAGCACGATCGCCGGCGCGCCCAGCTCCTCATCGCCGACCCGCACCCGGCCGGGACCGGCGAGGACGCCGTGGCCCCGCACGACCACCACGCCGGTCTCGGCGACCGCCTTCGCCTCGGCGGTGTCGTCCTGCCCGATCGCGACGGAGTCGCGGCGGGCGACCGCGGCGGGCCAGTCCGCGACCGGCTCCGCCAGGTCGAGCGGCGCCGTCGTGGCGCCGTGGACCACCGACTCGGCGGCCTCC
>CAJCIY010000299.1 GCA_903970495.1 Candidatus Melainabacteria bacterium
GGCGTAGGTGCCCTGGGCGGTGGTGAGGGTCTGGACGGAGGTGCCGCTGCTGTTGAGGAGCTGGAAGCTGCCGCCGGTCGGCACCGTGGGGGTGACGGACTCGACGGCGGTGCCGGCGCCGGTGGAGGTCAGCGGGGTGGCGGTGGGGCCGGTGGGCTTGCCGACCGTCGGGGTGTCGGTGTTGCTCGCGCTCTGGCCGTAGGCGTCGGTGACCTGGTAGGTGACCGGGGTGGCGATCCCGGAGAAGCCCAACACCGGGGTGAAGGTGATGGTCTTGCCGCTGAGCGTGAAGGTGCCCTGGGCGGTGGTGACCGAGGAGACGGCGGTGGTCCCGTTGAGGAGGGTCGTGGTGCCGCCGGTCGGGAGGGTGACGTCGACGGGCTCGGGCGCGGTGCCGGTCCCGCTGGACTTCAGGGCGCCTGCGGTGGGGCCGGTGGGCTTGCCGACGTTCGGCGTGTCGGTGCTGGTGGCGGTCTGGCCGTAGGCGTCGGTGACCTGGTAGGTGACCGCGCTCGCCCCGCCGGAGAAGCCGTTGACCGGCGTGAAGGTGATCGTCGACCCGCTGATGGCGTACGTGCCCTGGTTCGCGACGGTCAGGGTCGTCACCGAGGTGCCGGAGCTGTTGAGCAGCTGGAAGCTCCCCCCGGTGGGGACCGTGGGGGTGACCGACTCGACGGCGGTGCCGACCCCGGTGCTCTTCAGGGGACTGGCCGTGGGCGCGGTGGGCTCGGTCTCGGTCGGGGTGTAGGTGCTCTGGGAGGTCTGGCCGTAGGCGTCGGTGAGCGCGTAGCCGACCGGCGTCGCGGTCCCCAGGTAGGTGGCGAGCGGGGTGAAGGTGATCACGCCGTTCGCCAGCGTGTACGTGCCCTGGTTCGCGATCGTGAGGCTCGTGACGCTCGTTCCCGAGCTGTTCAGCATGGTCAGCGTGTCACCGGTCGGGACGGCCGGCGTGACCGACTGCGCCGCGGGGCCGACCGCCGAGGAGGTCAGCGCCGACGCAGTCGGCGGGAGCGGCTTGACGGTTGGGATGTACGTGGCGCTCGCGGTCTGGCCGTAGCTGTCGGTCACGCGGTACTTCGCCGGCGTCGCGGTGCCCGTGAACCCGCTGGCCGGGACGAACGAGATGGTCGATCCGGAGATCGAGTAGGTCCCCTGGCCGGCGACGGAAAGGGTGGTGACCGCATTTCCGCTGCTGTCGAGAAGGGAGGCCGTGCCGCCGCTCGGAATGGCGACCGTCGCGGTCTGCGTGTTCGGGGTGGTTCCCGTCGACGTGAGGTTCGAGGCGGTGGGGACGGGCGGGACCGTCACCGTCACCGTCGCCGTCGAGGTGGTTCCGTAGGAATCCGTCGCGGTGTAGGTGAAAGAATCCGTCCCCGTGAATCCGGCGGTCGGCGTGTACGTGATGGCATTTCCGGCACCCGTACCGGAAACTGCGACGGTGCCATGCAGCGGTGCGGTCGACCCGGCGGGCAGCGAGGCGACCAGGCCCGTGCCCTGGTCGTTGGCGAGCACGTTGATGGTGGTGGTCTTGCCCTGCAGTGCGGTCGCGGTGTCGTCGCAGGCGGTGGCGGCGACGGAGATCGAGAGCGAGTCGATGAAGTTGCCCACGCTGGGGTCCCCGCCCGCCTGGGAGAGCGAGACGAAGGCGAAGCGGGTCGTGGTCTGGCCAGCCGGCACCGTGTACGTGCCGGTGTAGTGACCCCAGGCCGTGGTGCCGTCGCTGGCCGTCACGAGCGTGGTCGGTGACGTGGCCGTCGGCGCGCCGGCCTCGAGCGCGAGGACGTCGGTCCCGGACCGGCCGCGGTGCGCGAAGCCGAAGTGGATCGTCGTACCCGGCGTGGTGGCGATGTCCTGGTAGGTCGTGTCCTGCGCGTTCGCGTTGTTCTCGATGAACTGTGAGCCGGAGTCGGAGGGGACGCCCTGGAAGCCGCTGCTCCAGATCTCGACGTAGGTCTTCGGGTCGTTGGTCGACCACCCGATCCCTGCAGCCGGCGTGCTCGAGTTGGCAGCTCCCACCTGCACGTTCCCGCCCGCGGCAATGGCCGGCGACTCGAAGCCGCCGTTGACGAACGCGGGCTGCGGGATGGTGCACTCGGTCGCCTGCGTCGCCGCCGCCCCGGCCGTCTGGTCGAGGAGCACGACGATCGAGCCGCTCGTGAGCACGATGCTCGCGGCGAGACCGGCCCGCAGCAGACGGGCACGCACGGTGCGGGGCACACGGCCTCCAAGAAGTCTCGCTGCCGACAAGAGGCCAGGTGATGCAAACGTCTAGGGGCCCATCGGCGGGATGCGCGAGGACCTTGAACGTCCCGTTCCGAGCCCGGGTGGGCCGCCCGCGGCGCCGGGACGCTGCCCCGGCGACACTCCGGGGCAGTCGGCCCGAGGGCGAGCCGGCAAGCCGGTGTGCGCGCCGAGCCCGGCGGAGCTATCGCCTCGCTCTGCGCCGTGACTGCCTGAGCGGAAGGCCGTCGCCGTGACGGGCATTTCCGGAAAGGGGAAATCCGGTGCCTGACGACTGCGGTGGTCAGAGCCAGCCGCAGCGGCGGAAGACCAGGTAGAGCACGAGGGAGGTCATGACCGTGAGGCTGAGAGCGAGCCGATGTCCGGCCTGCCAGCGCAGTTCCGGCCTGTGCTTGAAGTTCATGCCGTAGATGGTGCCGACAAGTGTCGGCGCAAAGAGGATCGCGGCCCACGCCGAGATCTTCCGCGGTCTCCTCGGGTCGCCAGGCAGGCAGATCCTGCCCCGTCGCCCGGTGGCGACGGGTGATCCTCACGCAACGCGCACGTCGCCGCGGCCGGCGCCTTTCGAGCCGCCTGCCCTGGACCGGGTCCCGGCGGCCGAGCGGTGTTAGCGTCGCGGCGTGCCCGGGACGGTGACGGTACGGCGGCGTAGCGCCCGCGCCGTGACCTTCGTCGCGGTCCTCACCGTCAGCGCCGTCCTGGCGCACGTGCTCGCCGGTGGCATGGCCCCGTCCGCGCTCGTCACAGGCTGCTGCGCCGGCGCACTGCTCCCCGTCGGCTGGGCGCTGGCCGGCCGAGACCGCCCCGCGTACGCGGTCGCGGGCGTGGCCCTGCTCGGCCAGGTCGCGCTGCACGTGACCTTCTGCCTCACGATGCCCGGGCAGACGACCGTGCTGTCGATGCTCTGCGGGCACCCGACGCAGCCCGCGGCACCCGGCCTGATGCCGATGCGCGTCGTGCACCCCGGCGCGATGGCCACCAGCCACCAGATGCTGCTGATGATGCTCGCGGCCCACTCCGTCGGCGGCGTCGTCGTCCTGCTCGGGCTGCGCTCGGTCGAGGCGCTCGCCGCCGCCCTCGCCGGCGTGCTCACCGCGGTCCTGCTGTGGTCGCGTCCTGCCATCACCGTCCCCACCGGGCGCCGGCTCCGCCTCACCGGCCCGGTGCTCTGCGTGCGTACCCGTGCGCTGTTCGTGGTCTCTCCCCGGCGTGGTCCGCCGGTGTCCGTCTGCTCCTGACGAACACCAGCTCGCGATCCGGTCGGCGTCTGCCGGCCCCCACCCCTGCGTGGGTTCGCGCCCACACCACCCCGAGAGAGGCACCATGCTCACCCCCCATGACCACGCGCTCCGGCGCGCCCTCACGGTCGCCGCGGCGGTCGGCGCCGGCGTGACCGCCCTGGTCGGCTGCGGTTCCAGCCACCCGGCGACCGGCTCCTCGTTCCCGACCGGCAGTGCGACCATCGGCTCGCTCCACATCACCGGCGCGTACGTGCCGCTGAACGCGAGCCCGAGCGTCGCCGCCGCGTACTTCACCGTGACCGACGACGGCGCGGCAGACACCCTGCTGTCGGTCACCTCGCCGATCAGCCGCAGCATCGGACTGCACCGCACCGTGGACCACGGCTCGACCGGCGAGATGCTGCCGGTCGTCTCGCTCCCGGTCTCCCAGAGCGCCGCGCTGCGGCTGGCACCCGGCGGCTACCACGTGATGCTGATGAGCCCCGCCACCATGAAGGTGGGCCAGACCGTTGCCCTGACGCTCCACTTCGCGCATGCGGGAGCCGTCACCGTCCAGACGCCGGTCGTGCCGCTGACGGCCGGTGACGACGACACCTCGACCATGACCATGGCGAGCAGCTCCGCATCGGGCGGCTCCATGACGGGGATGTCATGACCGCCGGCGCGCTGCCGCGGCAGCCGGCACGCCGGCTCAGCCTTCGGCACAGCACGGTGGGCGGCGTCCGGTCGGTGGTGGAGAGCCCGCGGCGGGCACTGCAGATCGGGTTCGGCCTGATCTGGCTGCTCGACGCGGCACTGCAGTACCAGCCGTACATGTTCGGCCACGGGCTGGCCGACGACATCATCGCGCCGACCGGGCAGGGCTCGCCGGCCTGGGTGGACGGGCCGGTGGGCTGGTCGGCCCGGCTGATCGACCACCAGACCGTGGTGTTCAACGCCCTGTTCGCGACCGTCCAGCTTGCGATCGCGGTCGGTCTGCTCTACCGCCGCACGGTCCGCCCCGCGCTGGTCGGGTCGCTCGTGTGGGCGCTCTTGCTGTGGTGGCTCGGGGAGGGTCTCGGCGGCGTGCTGGCCGGACCGGTCCCGCCCGCCGCGGGCCTTCCGGGCGCCGCCGTCATCTACGCGGTGCTCTCGATCGCGCTGTGGCCGGCCCGTGCGGATGCCTCCGGCCGGTCGGTCGCCGAGCGCAGCCCGTTGCGGCGGATCCCCACCGCCGTCGTGTGGGTCGCGCTGTGGGGGTCGTTCGTCTTCGAGGCGCTGCGGCCCGCCGACCGGTCACCGTCCGCGCTGCACGACCTGGTCGCCGGCAACGCAGGCGGCGAGGCCGGCTGGGTCGCCGCCACCCTGCGCTGGGGGGCGTCCGGACTGGCCCACCACGGCACGGAGGTGTCCATCGCGACCGCGGTCGCGTTCGCGCTGGTCGCCGTCTTCGGGATCGCCCCGTTCGGCCGTCGGCCGGCCCTGGCCCTGGCGGTGGTGCTGTCGCTGCTGATCTGGGTGTTCGGGGAGGCGTTCGGCGAGATCGCCACCGGCCAGGCGACCGACCCGAACACCGGGCCGTTGCTGATCCTGCTGGGGGTGGCGCTGTGGCCGACGCTCGCGCGGTCGGACGCGACGGGGTGAGGTGACCCGGTCTACCTCACGCCGGGGACTGGCTCGCGGGACCGGCCCGGCTGCGTGCCGGGCCGGCCTGCGAGCCCGCAGGCAGCCGTGCGGTGCCGGAGCTCCGCTGCGCGTACGGGCTGCCCAACCACCGCTCTGACGTGGCGAGCGCGGGCTAGGCGGGCAGGTGGGTCTCGGCGTTCACGTCGGCGACGAGGTCGCACAGCCGGGCGAGGTAGGTCAACCCGCCGTCGAGCGCGTCCCGGTCGCCGAAGCCGGTGATGCGCAGGGTCGTGATGCCCACGTCCCGGTAGCGGCGCAGCCGCTCGCGGACGAGCGCGTCGTCGCCGACGAGGTTGGTCCGCAGCCCGATCTCGAGGGGTACGCGCGCGGCGGCGGCCGCACGGTCGCCGGCCTGCCAGAGACCTTGCACCTCGCGGACGACGTCGCCGTAGCCCTGTCGGGCGAAGGCGTCGTTGTAGAAGTTCTGGCTGGAGGAGCCCATGGCGCCGAAGGTGAACGCGTAGCCGTCGGCGTGCCGGCGCCCGGCCGTCTCGACGTCGTCGGTGAACTCGACGCTGACCGACACGGTGAGGTCGAGGTCGGCGAGCGAGCGGCCGGCCGTCTGCGCCCCCGCTGCGAGGGGCGCGAGGAAGACGTCGGCGGACTCCGGCATGAACGAGTTGCCGATCCAGCCGTCGGCGAGCTCCCCGGTCAGCCGGAGGTTGGCCGGGCCGAGGGAGGCCACGTAGACGGGCACGTGCGCGGGTGGCATGCGCGAGCGGATCGCGCGGCCGTCCCCGCCGGGCAGCGGCAGCACGTAGACCTCGCCGTGGTGCTCCAGGCGCTCGCCGGACGTGATCATCCGGATGATCTCGATCGTCTCCCGGGTGCGCCGTACCGGGCGGTCGAACGACACGCCGTGCCAGCCCTCCATCACCTGCGGCCCGCTCGTCCCGACACCGAGCACGAAGCGGCCGCCGGACAGGGCCTGCAGCGACTGGGCGGACATCGCCAACATGGCCGGCGTCCGGGCGCCGAGCTGCACGATGCCGGTCGCGAGGCGGATGCGCGTCGTCCGGGCGGCAAGGTATCCCAGCGGCGTCAGGGCGTCGCCGGCCCAGTACTCCGGCACCCAGACCGAGTCGACGCCGAGACGCTCCGCCTCGCGGACGAACCCGACGCCCACCTCGTCGAGCGACGGGAGCATGACGCCGAGGCCGAGCGTCACGTCGCCACCTCGGCGAGCTCCTTGATGCCGGCCAGGGTCGCGGTCATGTTCTGCTGGAGCTCCTCGAGGCGGCGGGCGATGATCAGCTCTTCCTTGTCCGGTCGCCGCGTGATGGCGAAGGTCAGCCCCGAGGGCGCCGGGCCGATGCGGCTGCCGTACCGCAGCGAGACGCCGGCAGGGTCCTCGGACAGCTCGAACCACCAGCTGGCCGAGGGCTGGACCGGGTCGGTGACGTCCCAGCCGAAGCGGTTCGGCGGGTCGTAGCGCGAGACGTGCGAGGTGGTCTCCCACGCGCCGAGCGCGGGATGGTGGCTGCGACCGACGAACCGGGCCCCGACGGCCGGCGGCTCGTCGAGCCAGGTGGCGCCGAGGAACTCCGTCGAGAACCGGGCGGGCAGGTCGAGGTCGGTGACCAGGGCCCAGACGGTCTCGATCGGGGCGTGGATCGTGGTGGACACCTCGACGGTCGGGCCATCGGCATAGCGCACGCCAGCACCTCCGCTCACGGGCCGCACTGCACCGTAGCGACGTGGCCCAGTCTCCGTCATGACCCGGCCCGTGCGGTCGCCGCCGGAACCGAACCTGTGCGAGTCCGCTACCGCGGAGCTCGAGCAGCCAGCCCGCCGCTCGTCTCCCGCGTCGACCACGTCCGCGCCAGCAGCGCGACCAGACAGGCTGCCGCGATCAGGAGCAAGGTGGTCGCCGGCACGAAGGGCCCGTGGGCCAGCCGGCCGAGCGCGAACGGCTGGGAGTGCGCCAGGTTCCGGATCGCGTACGTGATCGGGTTGTAGCCCGGGTCGAAGAGCTCCAGATGTAGGGCGAGGGCGTCGGCCTGTGCGACGGTCGTTGTGTCCGCGGTCGCGCGGGCAACCGCATGGCCCTGCACCTGCTTGTAGCTCACCCACACCGAGGCGACGTTCACGACCAGGCCCGCGAGCACGAGGATGCCCGCGACCCCGCTCGCGAGGCCCCGCAGCCAGGCACGGGCGATGGTCGGCACGGCGCGGAGGGCCTCCCCGCTCGCTACGGCGAGCGGCACGACGCCGGGGCACAGGAAGCGAGGGCCCCAGGTGCTCCCTCCGTACCAGTAGGACCACCGCGCGAAGAACAGCGCCCGAAGGAGCCACAACGCCAGGAGCAGCACGGCCCACCAGTGGTCCCGACGGGCAATCAGCACCAGGCCGGGGACGGCCAGCAGCAGGAAGGCGTCGTACCAGAAGAATCCCTTCGCAGGGCTCCCGATCTGCCCCCAGAACCCAGTCCAGAACGGCGTGCTGAAGCTCCCGCCGTAGCTCCGCGGGAGGATGTTCCCCGAGGAGAGCTCGGAGTAGTAGGCCGTCCAGGCGGCAACAGGCAGCAGCGGGAGCGCGAACCCGGGCAGCTGTCGGCGGAGCCGCCGGATGCGCTCCCCCCGCGGGAGCAGGAACGGGACGAGGAACAGCGGCAGGCCGACGAGCACGAGCGAGTCGCTGCGCCAGAGCATGGCGATCCCCAAGCCGAGCCCCATCAGAGCCCCGCTCCCGGCCCGTTCCTCCCGTAGGCGGGTCACGCCGATGAGCAGCACGACCAGCCCGAAGCTGACGCCGGGCTCGCTGAACTCGGTGGTGGCGTTCCACAACAGCATCGTCAGCAGGACCGTGGCGAGCCCGATGCCGGCGGCCAGCCGCCGACCCCAGCCGAGGCGCAGTCCGAGGTCGTACGCGGCGGTTGCGGTCATGGCGTCGATCAGGGGGTTGACCACCACCACCACTTCTCGCGGATTCACGCCGACCGCATGCCCCGCGTAGAAAAAGGGGAGCATCGCGAGGGACTGTCCGATTCCATAGTGCGAGTAGGGGAACTGCACCGTGAAATCAGGGCTCGGATAGCTGACGTTCCATGGCGGCTGGCCTGCCACCATGCTCAACCGGCCGTGGGCGATCGACCGGGTGACGGCGTACATGACGCTGCCGTCGAACGATCCGACGGCATGGGCGGCGATCGTCAACCCGACGGCGAGCACCGCCCCGAAGATGAGCGCGCCGTCGATCCGACGCTGCTTCGTGGCGGCTGTCATGGCGCGGAGTATCGCCGACGTCGAGGTGTGCGGGGCACTGGCCCGCGGTCCGTGCCCCCGGTGCGATTCGAACGCACACTGTGCGGTGTTTGAGACCGCTCTCTCTGCCGTTGGAGTACGGGGGCCCGGCGGGGCGTACCGGCCGACCCGCCGCGCGCTGACGGTAGCGGTCCGCGCTCCCGCGACGGCGCGGGCGCCG
>CAJCIY010000300.1 GCA_903970495.1 Candidatus Melainabacteria bacterium
GTCGAGCTGATCGCGATGCCGGAGACGACGGTCGTTCCGAGCAGACCGCGGATCTGCAGCGCCAGCTCGTCGGCCGTCGCGTGCGTGTTCGTCCGCACCCGCCAGGAGTCGACGAGCCGCTCGCCGTCGAAGACGCCGAGGACGTTGTTGGTGTTGCCGACGTCGAGGGCGAGCAGCATCAGGCGCGACCCACCGTGAGGTCCAGCCCGAGGTCGAGCACGGGCGCGGAGTGCGTGAGCGCGCCGACCGCCAGGAAGTCGACGCCGGTCTCCGCGACCGCCCGCGCGGTGTCGAGGGTGAGACCGCCGCTCGCCTCCGTACGGGCTCCCGCCGCGCGGGCGATCCCGACAGAAGCGCGGAGGTCGGGCAGCGACATGTTGTCGAGCAGCACGAGCTCCGCGCCGGCGGCGACGGCCGCGCGTACCTGCTCGACCGTGTCGCACTCGACCTGCACCGGGAGCTCCGGGAAGGTCACCCGCACCGACCGGTACGCCTCGGCGACGCCGCCGGCCGACACCACGTGGTTGTCCTTGACCAGCGCCGCGTCGGACAGCGACATCCGGTGGTTGACCCCGCCGCCGCAGCGGACGGCGTACTTCTCCAGCGCTCGCAGGCCCGGTGTGGTCTTGCGGGTGTCGCGGATCTGCGCGCCGGTGCCCTCGACCGCGTCGACCCAGCGGCGGGTCAGCGTCGCGACCCCCGACAGGTGGCACAGCAGGTTGAGCGAGGTCCGCTCGGCGGTGAGCACCGTCCGAACCAGACCGCGTACGCGGAGCACGGCGTCGCCGGCCGCGACCGCCGTCCCGTCCTCGACGAGCGGCTCGACGACCACGTCGTCGTCGGCCGCGGCTGCGACGACGGCGGCAGCGACCAGGACGCCGGCGACCACGCCGGGCTGGCGAGGGACGAAGAGCCCCTCGCCCTCGGCGTCGAACGGCACCGTCGCGACCGACGTGACGTCGATGCCGCCGTCGAGGTCCTCGGCGAGCGCGGCCGTGGCGAGGTCGACGACCGCGGTCGGGTCGAGACCGACACCCGCCAGCAGCCCGCGCAGGTCCGGTCCGACGGTCATCTCCGCCTGCCCTTCGCGCTCCCGACGCTCACCGGACCTCCAACGTCTCGCCCAACGTCGTCGCCAGGTGGTGCTGCCACTCGGGCAGCGGCCCGTCGTGCTCCTCACGCCAGTGGCTGCCGCGGGTCTCCGCCCGCCGCTGCGCCGCCGCGGTGAGCGCGCTCGCCACCGCGTGCAGGTTGGTCGCCTCCCACGCGGCGGGCGACGCCTCGGCGCAGTCGGTGGGGATCGCGGCCAGTGCGGCCGCCGTCGCCTCGAGCGACGCGGCGCTGCGCAGCACACCG
Organism: Candidatus Melainabacteria bacterium; assembly: GCA_903970495.1. Taxonomy (GTDB): domain Bacteria; phylum Actinomycetota; class Actinomycetes; order Mycobacteriales; family CAJCIY01; genus CAJCIY01. The sequence continues at coordinate 1,357 of CAJCIY010000300.1, forward strand.
GCCCCGCGCGTCATCGCCGCCGTGATCGCGCCGCGGAACGCGGGGTCGACGAGGCCCGCGGCACCGGTGGCGGGTTCCGGACGGACCTGCGGCGCAAGGGTTCCCGCGATGTCGTCGCCGATGCGGGCGGCGAACACCAGCCCCTCGAGCAGGCTGTTGGACGCCAGCCGGTTGGCGCCGTGCACGCCGGTGCACGCGACCTCGCCGCACGCGTACAGGCCGGGTACGGACGTCGCGCCGGACAGGTCGGTGCGGATCCCGCCGCTCGCGTAGTGCGCGGCCGGGGCGACCGGCAGCGGCTCGGTCAGCGGGTCGAACCCGAGCTCCCGGCACCGCGCGACGATGGTCGGGAACCGCGTCTCGAGGCCCGGTACGCGCCGCGCGTCGAGGTACAGGTGGTCGACGCCGGTGGCATACATGCGGCGCGCCATCGCCTTGGCCACGATGTCGCGCGGGGCGAGATCGCCGAGCGGGTGCACCCCGGCCATGACGCGATCGCCAGCGGCGTCGACGATCTGCGCGCCCTCACCGCGCATCGCCTCGGACAGCAGCGGCTGCTGACCGGCCGCGCCCGGACCGAGGAACAGCACGGTCGGGTGGAACTGCACGAACTCCAGGTCGCTGACGACCGCGCCCGCGCGGAGCGCCAGCGCGACGCCGTCCCCGGTCGCGACCGACGGGTTGGTCGTCGAGGCGAACACCTGGCCCATGCCGCCGCTGGCCAGCACGACCGCTCGTGCGTGGACCGCGCCGACGCCGTCGCGGCTGCCCTCGCCGAGCACGTGCAGCGTCAGCCCGGCGGCCCGGCCGTCGGCGCCGAGCAGCAGGTCGAGGACGGCGGCGTGCTCGATGATGTGGACGCCCGCGTCGGCGCGTACGGCCGCGATCAGCGCGCGCTCCACCTCGGCCCCGGTCGCGTCGCCGCCGGCGTGCACGATCCGGTCGCGCAGGTGGCCGCCCTCGCGGGTCAGCGCCAGCTCGCCGTCGGCGCCGCGGTCGAAGGAGGCACCGAGCGCGGCCAGCTCGCGGACCCGCGCCGGCCCCTCGGTCACCAGGACGCGTACGGCCGGCTCGTCGCACAGGCCCGCGCCGGCCACGAGTGTGTCGGTGAGGTGCTCCTCGGGGCTGTCGAGCGGGTCGAGCGCGGCGGCGATGCCGCCCTGCGCCCAGCGGGTCGAGCCCGCATCGAGCAGCGCCTTGGTGACGAGCAGCACGCGCGCGCCGCTCGCGCGGGCGTGCAGCGCCGCGGTCAGGCCGGCGATGCCCGAGCCGACGACGACGACGTCGGTCGTCCGCACCCACCCGGGCGGACCGGCGCGGAGCTGCCGCGGCAGCGAGACCGCCTGAAGCGCTGGCGATCCGGCGAGGGTCACGAATGCACCTGGTCGCCGCGCAGGCTCTCGACGTCACCGGGCAGCGCGTCGGCCGGGTCACCGCTCGTCCCGGCTATGCGGTTGCCGGCGTCGACGAAGACCACCGTCGGAACCAGCTCCCGGGCCTCGGCGTCGGAGACCTGCACGTACGAGATGAGGATGACCAGGTCGCCCGGCGCGACGAGCCGGGCGGCGGCGCCGTTGATGCCGATGACGCCCGAGCCGCGCGGCCCTTCGATGACGTACGTCTCGAGCCGGGCGCCGTTGTCGATGTCGACGATCGCCACCTGCTCGCCGGGCAGCAGGTCTGCGGCGTCCATCAAATCGCGGTCGACTGTCACCGAGCCGACGTAGTGCAGGTCGGCCTGCGTCACCGTCGCGCGGTGGATCTTGGACTTCAGCATCGTGCGGTGCATCTCAGACTCCCACCAGGACGCGGGCCGGGGCGTTGTCGATCAGACGGGTACGGCCGACCCGGGCCGCCACGACGAGCCGCCCGGTCTCGGACGGGAGAAAGGTCTCGGGGTCGACGAGGTCGAGGTAGTCGAGCTCGACGCCCGGGGCGTCGGCGAGGACGCTGCGGGCGGCGCTGAGCGAGCCCGAGAGCACCGCTCTCGACAGCGCGAGGGCCGCGGTCCGCTCGCCCGCGGTGAGGTAGCGGTTGCGGCTCGACATCGCCAGCCCGTCGGCCTCGCGCACCGTGGTGACCTCGTGGATGCGGACGCCCAGGTCGAGGTCGCGGACCATCCGCTGCACCAGCGCCAGCTGCTGCGCGTCCTTCTGCCCGAAGTACGCCTCGTCCGGCCGGACGATCCCGAACAGCTTGGCGACGACGGTGAGCATGCCGTCGAAGTGACCGGGGCGGGAGGCGCCCTCGTACCGGGTGCCGAGCTCGCCGGCGTGGACCGTGACGGCGGGCGGGCCGCCGACGTACACGTCCTCGACCGACGGTGCCCAGACCACGGCGGCGCCGTGCGCCGCGCAGAGCTCGACGTCGGCGGCGAGGGTCCGCGGATAGCGGTCGAGGTCCTCGCCGGCGCCGAACTGCAGCGGGTTCACGAACACCGACACGATCGCGCCGGGACCGGCCGCGTCGACGAGGGCGGCGTGCCCGTCGTGCAGCGCGCCCATCGTGGCGACGAACCGCCGACGCGGCAGGGCCCGCAGCGCCGCGGCGAGCTCCTCGCGGGTGTGCACCAGGACGGTCATCGGGCCAGCACCTCCAGCAGGCCGACGGCGTCGGCGGGACGGAGTCGCCCGGAGGCGAGCGCACGGTCGGCGGTCGCGCGGGCCAGGGCCACGTACGACGGCCAGGCCGGGTCGTCGGCGAGCACGTCGAGGTGGGCGCCGACGGTGGCGGCGTCGCCGCGCGCGACCGGCCCGGTGAGCGCCGCGTCGCCGGAGCGCAGTGCACCCTCGAGGGCTGCGCCCAGCAGTGGCGCGAGGACGTGGGCCGGCTGCTCGACGCCGGCGCGGCGCAGCAGGTCGACCGCCTGGCCGACCAGCGTCACGAGGTGGTTGGCGCCGTGGGCGAGGCCCGCGTGCCAGAGCGGCCGGAGCTCCTCGGGCACCCAGACCGGCTCGCCGCCGACCTCGAGGACCAGTACCTCGCCGGCGGCGCGGAGCTCCTCGGGAGCGGTCACCGCGACCGTCGTACCGGGGATCCGGTCGAGGTCGGTCTCCTCGCCGGTGAAGGTCATGGCCGGGTGCAGCGCCAGCGGCAGCGCGCCGGCCGCGGTGAGCGGCGCGAGGACGCCGAGGCCGTGGACACCCGAGGCGTGCACGACCAGCTGGCCCGGGCGGGCGGCGCCGGTCGCGGCGAGCCCTGCCGCGAGGTCGGCGAGCGCGTCGTCCGGGACGGTCAGCAGCAGCAGCTGGCAGGTGGCGACGACCTCGTCGGCCGGCCGGCGCGGAACCCCGTCTAGCAGCGGCCGGTCCCGGCTGGCGGGGGTGGCGGCGACAATGGTGTGGCCGGCGCGGCGGAGCGCGGCGCCGAGCGCGGACCCGGCGCGACCCGCGCCGAGCACGCCGACTGTCAGTCGGCCGGGGCGCTGCGTTGCGCCCGCAGGGGAAGCGGTCACTTTCGTTCCAGTCCTGGGAGGGGTACCGGACGAGCGGGAGAAGCGTACAAGACGGCCAACGCCCTGGCCGCCCCGCGGATGCCCGACGAGGATCTCGTTCGTGCGGACCATTCGGGCGGCCTGGGACGAGGCGCTGTACGGACCCGCCGGACGCTTCACCGCCGGCCACCGCGACTTCGCCACCGCGCTGACCGACCCGGTGACCTCGCCGCTGCTGTGCCGCGTCCTACTCGACCTCGCGCTGGACACGGACGTCGCGGACCCCGTCACGGTCGTCGACGTCGGGGCGGGGACCGGGTCGTTCCTGCAGCACGTCGCCGCCCACGGCCCGGCCGGCTGGCGCCTCGTCGCCGTCGAGCGGGCGCCCCGACCCGCGGCGCTCGACCCGCGCATCGAGTGGGTGCGAGAGATCCCCCAACGTTTCCAGGGCTTTCTGCTCGCCCACGAGTGGCTCGACGACGTCCCCCTCGACG
>CAJCIY010000301.1 GCA_903970495.1 Candidatus Melainabacteria bacterium
CGGCCGACCGCGAGCTGGCCGCTGAACAGCCACCACCGCCACAGCGCCGAGCTCGCGACGAGGCCGAGCTCGATCTCGTCGTGGTCCCAGGTCCACTGCAGCGCGCGCTCGATGTCCGGCCACGCACCGGACATCCGGTCCCGCCAGCTCACGGCGTCGGCGGTCGTGAGGCCCTCCTCGCTGCGCCGGGCGAGATCGGTGAAGTGGAAGGCGTGCCGCTGCTCGACGACGGCCTGGTCGGCCGGTTCGAGCAGGTCTGCGGCGTACTCGCGGGTCGTCTCCGGCAGCTCGAACCGCGACCGGAGCCCGTCGCGGCGTACCTGCAGCCAGGCGGCGTCCACCAGGCCGCGTACGCCGTGGACCAGGACCTCGGTCGGGATCGCCGTGACCGCTGCCGCATCGTCGATGCTGAACGGGCCGCTGAAGCAGCTCAAGGCGGGCAGCAGGCCACGCTCCTCCGCCCCGAGCAGCCCGTAGCTCGCCTCGACGACCGCCCGCAGGCCACCGCTTCGGCCGCCCTGAAGCAGGGTCGTTCGCTGCTCGAGGATCTCCTCGACCGACAGCGTCCCCAGCCACCCCACGATCAGCTCGATGGCCAGCGGCAACCCGCCGAGCCGACGGCACAGCTCGCCGACGACGGTCAGGTCTGCGGTGTCGAGCCGGAAGTCGGGCACCCGCTCTCGGGCCCTGGCGATGAACAGCTGCACCGCGTCGGACTCGGCGACGGCCGTCGGGGTCGAGATGGCGTCGGGCAGCGTCAGCGGGGGGACCGCCCAGCTGTACGCCCGGTCGCTCTCGAGGAGGGACCGCGACGTCGCGACGATCCGGGTCCGCGAGGTGCCGGCGAGCAGTACCTCGGCGACCTCGGTCACCTCGGCGAGGTGCGCCTCCGCGCCATCGAGCACGAGCAGCTGCGGAGACTCACCGAGCGAGGTGAGCAGCGTCGCCGCGGGATCGGACTCGGGTCTGTCGCGGACCCCCAGGGCAGAGGCGACCGCCGTCACGACCAGGCCCGGTGCGCGGAGCGGGGCCAGCGAGATGACGGTGACCGGGCCGAGCTCGCCGTGACGGTCGGCGAGCTCGGTGGCGAGCCTGGTCTTGCCGACACCGCCGGGCCCGACCAGGCACAGCAGCCGGTGGCGGGGCAGCAGCTCGCCGAGCTCGCGGAGCTCGCGCTCCCGCCCCACGAAGTCGGAGTCGACAGCGCGGCGCGTCGCCCGGTCGGGCGGCGGGGACGCGGTGACCACGGACACGCTCCCGGGAGTCCTCCGCGCGCGGGAGCGTGCGGCCGACGAAAGGGTATCGGCTCGCAGGGGCCCTGCCGATGGCTCAGCCGGGGGTAGCGATGTGGCAGGTCGTCCGCAGGTAGGCGGTCACCTGCGCTGCCGCAGCCGTGAAGGCCGGTGTCTCCAGCGGGGCGATCGCGGTGGGGCTGAGCTTCGTGTAGTCGTAGTCCGCCGCGGCCAACGCCGTCAGGAGCGTCCGGTCGCCGTTGACCAGGACCTCGACGGAGGCCTTGATCTGGGACGGCGCCTCCGCCGCGAACCGCGTGAGGACCCCGGCGTAGGTCTGCTCGAGGGCCTTGAGCTGCGCGGGATCGGTGGTGGTGAGCTCGTCCTGCAGCTGCGAGGAGTGGCTCGCCTCGGAGCGGGCGTCCTTGCAGAAGTTCCCCGAGATGTCGATCGTCACGGCGGATGCCGAGCTGCTCGGCGCGGCCGGCGACGACGCGCTCGCAGGGCTGCTCATGCTTCCCGTTGCGCTCCCGGCCGTGCCCGAGGCGCCGCTCGCCGCACTGCCGCTGCTGCCGCAGGCCGTCACGAGCGTCCCCAGCACGAGGGTGACCGCTGCGGCGCCCCACCCCGTCCCTGTCAGTGCCTTGCTCATCTCGATCTCCTCGTCGCCGGCGGCCGCAGGCTTCGTCGCGCTGCGGGGGACCGACGCTAGGAGGGGAACGGCGCGGCGGAATCCCCGAAACCATGTAGGTGGGGTGCAGGTCTCAGCCGGCCCGGAGCGCCGCCGATATGTCCAGATCGCCGGAAGACTTTTCCGTTCCGTAACGCGACGTAACGAGATCGACCTCTGGTCACTCGCCCGAAAGACCGAGACGACCGGCGTACGAACGGAGCAAGGCGGCCGGTCCGTCCGGCCGCTCGGGGGCTCCGTCTTCACACCCGCCCTACCGCGGGCGGTGCGCGGCCGTGTGCCACGGAGAGGACCCCGTGCTCGTTTTCCTTCTGCAGCTGCGCGACTCCATACGTCACGGCGCGCACGTCTACCTGTTCACCGTCTTCACGCTGCTCGTGTGGTTCCTGTGGGTCATCAAGATGGTTCTGTCCTCGCGGTACCGGCCGTGGACCACCCCGTACGAGGTCTCCACCGCGGTGGTGATCCCGGTGGTCGACGAGCCGCTCGACCTGTTCCGCGACGTGCTGCGGCGCATCGCAGCGCAGCACCCGAGCGATGTCCTGGTGGTCATCAACGGGCCGCAGAACCCCGGCCTCGCGGCAGCGTGCGACCAGGCCGGCATCCGCTGGCACCACACCCCCGTCGCGGGCAAGCGCAACGCGGTCCGCGTCGGTGTGGAGCGGACGGTCGGCGACGTCGTGGTCCTGGTCGACAGCGACACGCTCTGGACCGAGCGCACCCTGCCGGAGCTGGTCAAGCCGTTCGCCGACCCGCGCGTCGGTGGGGTGACCACACGGCAGCGGATCATCGGCCACGACCGGACGATCCTGACCCGCTGGGCTGACTGGCTCGAGAGCCTGCGCTGCCACTACTCGATGCCGGCCATGAGCGTGCTCGGCACCGTCGGCTGCCTGCCCGGACGGACGATCGCGTTCCGGCGCGAGATCCTGGTCCGGGCGATGCCGGCCTTCCTGACCGAGCGGTTCCTGGGCATCGTGCTCGAGGTCTCCGACGACCGGACGCTGACCAACTACACCCTCAAGTACGGCTACCGATCGGTCTACCAGTCCACCAGCTTCGTGCTCACCGACGCCCCCACCCGGTTCCGCAAGCTCGTGAAGCAGCAGTACCGCTGGGCCCGGGGCAGCCAGTACAACACCCTGCGGATGCTGCCGTGGATGCTGCGCCACGCTCGCACCCTCGCGCTGTTCTATGCCGCCGACATCCTGTTGCCGTTCCTGCTGCTGGGCTCTGCGATCGGCTGGGTCGAGCGGTCGCAGCGGGGCCAGCACCACGACCTGTACGCCGGCCTGCTCGGCAAGTACGGCGCCCACCACGGCTTGGTGATCGTCGCCGCGATCACCGTCCTCGGGTCGGTGCTGTCGGTGACCGTGCGGCAGTGGCGGCACCTGCGCGAGCGGCCGCTGGACCTGCTGTTCCTCCCGGCGTACCTGCTGCTCTCGACGTTGATGCTGATGCCGATCCGCATCTACGGCCTGTTCCGTTGCGGCCACGCCGCCGGCTGGGGCACCCGCGCCCATGCCTACGACGGCGACCAGGCGGCGGTGCGCACCTCGCCCGCCGTGGCCGTCCCGTACCTCCTCGGTCTGACCCTCATCACGGCTGGAGCTCTCTACCATGGTTGAGAATTCTCGACTTCGCTTCCGCGAGACCGTCGTGTTCCTCGTGCTGTGCTCGCTGTTCACCGGCGTCGCCGTCTTCGTCTGGACAAGCCCCGACTCCAGCGTGGCGAAGGTGGTCAGGTCCGTCGGGACGACGGTGGGCACCGCGTCCACCACCCAGACGACCGCGGCCGCGGCCCCCCGCCCCGTCGCGGCGGCGCCGACGAAGGCGGCCGCCGCCCGGCCGGTCACGGTCGTGACCCGCACGATCGTGGAGCACACCGTCGTCGTCCACGACGTCACGGCCCCCGCGGCCGCGGCTCCCGCCCACCACACCACCGCACCGGCCAGCACGCCGACACCGACCGCACCGAAAGCGCCGGCACTGGTGATCCCGAAGAAGGCAGCTCTCGTCTCCCCGTCGTTCCGCTACGACGGTGTGTCCACCCCCGAGGCGCCGTACGACTGGAAGGACCTCGAGATCTTCAGCTCGGCCGCGAAGACCGCCCCCAACCTGCTGAGCTGGTACGTCGGCTGGGACAAGCCCTACGACCCGACCGTGGTCGCGGCGACCTGGGCCCGCGGGATGCTCCCGATGATCACCTGGGAGCCGCGTCCGACGGTGACGCCGACCGGCCCGGGCACCGACGCCGGCGTCAACCCCGACTACACCCTCGAGAGCATCATCGACGGCAGCCACGACGCGTACATCCGGCAGTGGGCGCAAGCCGCTGCAGCGCAGGACTATCCGCTGGTCCTGCGGTTCGCCCACGAGATGAACGGCAACTGGTTCCCGTGGTCGGAGCAGACCAACGGCAACAGCGCCGGGCAGTACGTCGCCGCCTGGCGGCACGTCCACGACATCTTCGTCGCGGCGGGCGCCACGAACGTGATCTGGCTCTGGAGCCCGAACATCGACACCTGGTGCGGCACCTGCATCAACACCCACTCGACACCAATGGCCGAGCTCTACCCTGGCGCGTCCTACGTGGACTGGGTGGGGCTCACCGGCTACTACCGCAAGGTCGTCACCAACCCGGACGGCAGCATCAAGCCGGCGACGTTCGCGAACACCTTCAGCAGCAGCGTGACCGAGCTCGAGGCCGCAGCGCCGGGCAAGCGGGTGCTGCTCTCCGAGATCGGCGCCACCGAGGTCGGCGGCCAGAAGGAGAGCTGGATGCAGAGCGTGTTCGCGGCGGTGGCCGCCGACCCGAACCTGCTCGGGCTGGTGTGGTTCGACCACAGCTTCGACGGCAACGACTGGCGGATCGAGTCCTCGCCCGCCGCCAGCGACGCCTGGGCGGCGGGGGTCGCCGACAGCGGTGGCGACTACGGATCGGCGTTCGACGTCACCGCGCCGGTGAAGGCACCACAGGCCGTGGTCACCTCCCCCGTCGGCAGCGCAGCGGTCGTGTTCCGACGCAGGTCCGGGCGGCCGTGAGCCGCTCAGCCCACGTTCGTGAAGGGGCTACGGCGCCCAGTCGGACCGCAGCGCGGCCGCCATCGCCCGCTCCGAGGACGGGTCGGCGGTCAGCGGCCAGTCGGCGCGTCCGACGTACTCCGACCAGATGACCCCGACGACCTGAGGGTCGCTGGCGGCGAGCTGCATCAGGTCTCGGACCCAGGTCGCCTTCGAACCCCCGCTGTCCGTGCTGCCGGTCTCGGTCACCAGGACCCGCTTGTCGGGCGCGAGCCGCATCAGCGACTGCAGCGCCGTCCCGAGCACCTGCTGCGGCGTCCGCCAGCTTCCGCCCGCCACGGCCGTGCCTGCGTTGTAGCCGTCGAGCCCGAGCAGGTCGACCTGTCCGTCACCGGGGTACGCGGCGGCCAGTGGGCTCGCCCCCTTGCCGGGGACGTTGGGGGCCCAGACCCACTTCACTCCGGGGGTCTGGACGGCGGAGAAGACGGCGTGCAGGTGGTGCCAGGCGGCGACGAAGTCCCCCGCCGTGTTGCCGTCGACACCCACACCCCAGGGGTAGTAGTCGGTGTTCATCTCCTGCGCGAAGCGCAGCAGCAGGGGCTGGCCGTCCGAGCTCGCCGCCGCCGCCGAGCGCGCAAACCGCTCGACGTAGGGATCGAGAGCTCCTGCGGCGATCTTCTGCAGCGAGAACGTGCTCTGGTGCAGCCCCTTCTGGCTGTTCCACGGCTCCCACGTGATCATGGGCACCGCGCCGGACGCGCGGATGCGCGCCACCGTGGCGGTGGGGAACTCGCTGACCCAGCCCACGTAGACGTCGATGACGTCGACCCGCCCCAGGTCGGAGGCGAGGCCGGCGGCAGCCGGGACGTCCGAGGACCGGGCGACCGACAGACCGAAGAGATGCCCGGTTCCCCCGGCGGCGACGCGTGACACGACGACGCTCGGAGCGATGTCGGTGGCCGCTGAGGGCGGAGTCCCTGCCGGACGTCCCGAGCATGCGGCGAGTGCCGCGAGGACCACGGACAGGAAGAGGAGACCTCAGGGTCGATGCCCGGCGCGTGTGAGGGCCACCGCGTCGACCTCCGTTCCCGGATCGCCCGTCCCGTGCGGTCACCTCAGCCCTCCGGCCGCGGTCGCTGGTCCTGAGCATGCCGCTACGACGGCTGGGGTGTGGGCGGAACCGCCACATCAGGCCCGTGCGCGTGACGGACGGCGACACTGGGGCGATGAGCTCTCGCGCACGGGTCACGGCGGCCGCCGGCCTGCTCGCCGCGCTCCTGCTGACCACCGGCACCTGGCACTTCGCCTCGCCGCACGGGTTCGAGTCGATCGTGCCGCGGTTCCTCGGCTCGCCCTCCTTCTGGGTACGGCTGAGCGGCGTCGGCGAGCTTGCCTGCGCGGTCGGCCTGGCCGTCCCGCGTACGCGTCGCCTCGCCGCATGGGCGACCGCCGCGCTGTTCGTGGTCGTCTTCCCGGCGAACATCGACATGGCCGTCCACGCGTGGCAGGGCCACGGCAGCAAGGTCGTCGCGTACGGGCGGCTGCCGCTGCAGGTCCCCCTGGTGCTGTGGGCGCTCTACATCGCGCGGGGTACGCCGGACCGGTCCGCCGCCCGCCGTGCTACCGACGGCGCAGCAGCGTCGAGTACAGCGTGAGCCCGGGCCCGAACGCCATGGCGACGGCGTACTCGCCCGGCTCGGCCGTCACCTGGTCGAGCACGAGCAGGACCGTCGCGCTCGAGCAGTTTCCCGCGTCGCGGAGCACCTGGTAGCTCGGCGCCAGCTGGTCCTCGGCGAGGCCGAGCGCCTGGCCGACCACCTCGACGATGCGGCGGCCGCCCGGGTGCACCGCCCAGTGCGCGACGTCCTCGACGCGGAGGCCGCGCGGGGCGAGGAGGGCCTCGATGGCCGGTGCGGCGTGCCGACCGAGGACCGCGGGCACCTCGGGGCTGAGGCCCATCTTGAAGCCGAGGTCGGTGACGTCCCACGTCATCAGCGCGCTGGTCGTCGGGTCGGTGACCGCCTCGGTCGCGAGGACCTCCCAGCCGGCGGCCGCGTCCGGCTCGAGCACGACCGCGGCGACGGCGTCGCTGAACAGTGCGTGCGCCACGACCTGCTGCAGGTCGTCGGTGGCCGGCTGGACGTGCAGCGAGGTCAGCTCGGCGCAGAGCAGGACGGCCGGCTTCTGACGGGCGGTCACGAAGTCGGAGACCGCACCGAGACCGGGCAGCGCGGCATAGCAGCCCATGTGCCCGAGGTGCAGCCGCTGGACGGCCGGGCTCATGCCGAGCTGGTCGGCGAGCCGGATGTCGAGACCCGGCGTGGTGTACCCGGTGCAGCTGACCACCGCGAACAGCCCGACCTCCGACGCGGGGAGGCCGGCGGCCTTGAGGGCGTCGGTCACCGCGTCTGCGCCGAGCGGCATCGCCGCCTCGATGAACCGCTGCATTCGTTCGCCGGTGCCGACCTGGGAGATGTCGTCGTGGCGAGGGTCGGCGACGGCATGCCGGGTCTCGATGCCGCTGCTCCGCCAGATCCGCTCCGCCAGCTCCGTCGCGCTGCCCGACCGTGAGGCGAAGTGGTCCCGCCACAGCTCGGCCTGATCCATGGCGGGCGGGAAGGCCTGACCGCTACCGGTGAGGACGGGTGTCATGCCCGACGGTAACCCGATCCGCCGAAGAGCCCCGACGTACCGGGGAGGTGTCGCAGCCGGACCGGCCGGGTGCGGTCGCGGAGCCACCGGAGGTAGTCCACCGGGTCCGGCAGCAGGGCGTGCAGCCGGACGGTGACGCCGTGCCGGGCGAACGCCGCCGTCAGGCCGGCCGGGCTGACGAACAGCTCGGGGTCGTGCAGCCGGTGCGGCGGACCGCCGGGCAGCCGCTCGGCGACGGTGATCGCGGTGAAGCGCCCCCACCGGGTGGCCGAGATGCTGTCGAGGACGAGCACCCCGCCGGGCCGCAGCACCCGGCAGGCCTCGTCCACGACCGCGTACGGGTCGCGGACGTGCTCGAGCACCTCGCCGGCGACGACGGCGTCGGCGCAGCCGTCGGCGAGCGGGAGCCGCAGCGCGTCGCCGGCCACCGCGAGGACCCCGTGGTCGGCGGCCAGCCGCAGCCCGGGGAGCCCGAGGTCGACGCCGACATGGCGGTAGCCCAGGTGTTCGACGTGCGGCGCGAGCAGTCCGGCGCCGCAGGCGATGTCGACGAGCACCGCGCCGCTGCTCGTCGCCGGAGGGAGCTGGCGGGCCCGCTCGGCCGCCAGCCAGTGGAGCATCGCGAAGGCTCCCGACCGGTCCCACCACTGGTCGGCGAGGTCGTCGTACTGCCGGGGATCGTTGACGGGACGGACGGGCAGCGGCACCGCGCCAGCATGCGCGCCGGCCGGTCCTGCTCGCTACGGTCGACCCGGTGGAGCCCGTCGACGTCGTGGTCGCCGGGCTCGGACCGACGGGCGTCACGCTCGCGCTGCTGCTGGCCCGGCAGGGCCTGCGCGTCCTCGCCGCGGACGCCGAGCCGGACATCTGTCCGCACCCGCGTGCCGTGGCGGTGGACGACGACGTGCTGCGGGTGCTGACCTCGCTGGTCGACGTCGAGTGCAACGGCTGGCAGCGCGCCGGCTTCCTCGACGCCGGCGGCCGGCTGCTGCTCGAGGTCGGCTTCGGGGAGAGCGACGTCGGGCATCCGGCGCTCGCGTTCGTCCACCAGCCGACCCTCGAGCGCTCGCTGCGCACCGCTCTCGCGGCGGAGCCGTCGGTCGAGGTCCGTCTCGGCTGCCGCGTCGAGGTGGCGGCACAGGACGCCGGCGGCGTCGACCTCGGCGGCGACCTCGCAGGCACCCGCGCGTCGTGGGTGGTGGCCTGCGACGGCGCCGGCTCGGGCCTGCGAGGCGCGCTCGGCATCCCGTGGCGGACGCGCGGCGCCTCAGACCCGTGGCTGGTGGTCGACGCCGCGGTGGACCAGCCGCTCGCCGCGCTGCCGTACTTCAGCTACCGCTGCGACCCGGAGCGGCCGGGCGTGACGATGCCGTTCCCCGGCGGGCACCGGTGGGAGTG
>CAJCIY010000302.1 GCA_903970495.1 Candidatus Melainabacteria bacterium
GGTCGGCCACGCCGCACCCGCCCCGGCGCCGGCCACGGTGACGGCGGCCGGCAGCAACCGGGTCGCGAGCCGAACGTGAGCATCGCGTCCTGGCGCCCCGAGCTCTCGCTCGGGATCGACCTGTCGGGGCCGCCCGACGTGGTGCTGACCGTCCCGCCGCAGGAGGCCCGGCGCCACCTGCGCGTCGCGCTGACCACGCTGGCCGCGACCCCGGACCGGTCCGCGCTGCGGCGTCCGACCACCCGGGCGCAGCGGCGACGGCGGGTCGCCGGAGCGGTGGTCGCAGCCGGCCTGCTGGCCCTGTGGCTGCTGCTCGCGCCGCTGCTGCTCGGCACCGTCGCGGTCGGCCTCGCGTCGGCGGCCTACCTCGCGGTCGTCGGCTACCGCGTGCGGTGCGTCCGCAGCGCGGTCGCGGGCGACGACGTGATCACCGTGTCCGACGCGGTGGCCCGGGCGGTGCCCGAGGCGGACCTGCCGCGCTACACGGTGCTGGTTCCCGCGTACCGGGAGCCGGAGGTCATCGGCCGGCTCGTGACGCAGCTCGCGGCGCTCGACTACCCCGCCGACCGGCTGCAGGTGCTCGTCCTGCTCGAGGCCGACGACCCCGGGACGCTGGCGGCCCTGCGCGCCGCCGCGCCGCCCCCGTACGTCCGGGCGGTGCTGGTCCCGGTCGCGGAGCCGAGGACGAAGCCGAAGGCCTGCGACTACGGCCTGCAGCTGGCCACCGGCGAGCTGCTGACGATCTTCGACGCCGAGGACCGGCCGGAGCCGCTGCAGCTGCGCAAGGCCGCGGTCGCGTTCGCGGCGCTGCCCGCGGACGTGGCGTGCCTGCAGGCCCGGCTCTCGTTCCACAACGCGCACCAGAACCTGCTGACCGCCTGGTTCGCGGCCGAGTACGTCACCTGGTTCCGCCACCTCCTGCCAGGCCTGATCGCCCTCGGCGCGCCGATCCCGCTCGGCGGCACCTCCAACCACCTGCGGGTGCGCATGCTCCGCGAGGTCGGCGCGTGGGACCCGTGGAACGTCACCGAGGACGCCGACCTCGGGCTGCGCCTCGCGCGGGCGGGCAAGCGGGTCGAGGTGCTCGACGCCGGCACCGAGGAGGAGGCCAACCCCGACTTCGTGAACTGGGCGAAGCAGCGCAGCCGCTGGTACAAGGGCTACCTCGTGACGTGGTGGGTCAACATGCGCCACCCGCGGCAGCTGCGGCGGGAGCTGGGCTGGCGCGGCTTCGCCGGCTTCACGCTGTTCGTCGGCGGGACGCCGCTGCTCGCGCTGCTCAACCCCGTGTTCTGGGGCCTGGGCATCGTCTACGTCCTGGGCGACGAGCACGCGGTCGCCCGCGTGTTCCCCGACCCCGTCTACTACCCGGCGATGCTCGCCTGGGTCGTCGGCAACCTCGCGATGGTCTACGTCGGGGTCTACTCGCTGCGCGAGGCCGCGCGCGAGGACCTGTTCTGGCAGAGCCTGCTGGTGCCCGCGTACTGGGTGATGATGTCGCTCGCCGCGGTCAAGGCGGCGGTCCAGCTGGTCCGCTCGCCGGCGCTGTGGGAGAAGACCACGCACGGCCTCGACGTCGCCCGCGGACCCCGCCTGCAGGAGCCGACCGCGTGACGGCGGTCCTGGCCCCGGAGGTCGCGGTCCGGCGTACGCCGGTCGCGCGCCGCACCGCGCGTCAGCGGTCGCGGTCCTTCGCGGCCGCCCACGGCGAGGCGCTGGCGCTGCTCGCGGTGGTGTGGGCCGCGTACGTCGCGGTCGCCGCTGTGATCGTCTTCCGGTACGACGCCGAGCCGACCGACGCGCTCAGCCGCCTCGACGACGGCGCCGCCGTGGTGTTCAGCGCCTCGCCGCACCTCGCGGCGGTCGGCTTCGTGTGGAACCCGCTGCCGTCGCTGACCGAGATCCCGCTGCTGCTGCTGAAGGGGATCTGGCCCGCGCTGCTCGCGCGCGGCTTCGCCGCCGGCATCATGTCCGCGCTGTTCATGGCGCTCGCCGTCGTCGGTGTCCGCGGCATCCTCGCCGACCGCGGGGCCGGTCGGTTCGGCCGGCTCGGGCTGCCGCTGCTGTTCGCCGGGCTGCCGTACGTGGTGCTCTACGGCGCGGACGGCATGTCCGAGGCGTTCTTCGTCTGCTTCCTGGTCTGGGCGACCCGCTCGCTGCTGCGCGCCGTCGACCGGCGCCGGTCGGGCGACCTGGTCTCGGCGGGCGTCTACCTCGCGCTCGCCTACCTCTGCCGGTACGAGGCCGCGGCCGCCGCCGGCGGCGCCGCCCTGCTGCTGGTCGGCGTCGCGCTGGGCAACCCCCGCCGCGCGAGCCGCGAGGCGCGGCGCCGGCTGCCGGCGGACCTGCTGCTGGGCATCGGCCCGTTCGCGGTGACGTTCGTGGCGTGGGCGCTGGCCGGTGCCGTCGTCGTGCACTCGCCGTTCCCGCAGCTGTCGAGCGAGTACGGCAACGCGACGCAGATCGGCGTCAGCAGGGCGAGCATCCGCGCGGCGACCGGTCAGGGCAGCACGCGCGCGGTCTCGTACGTCGGTCACCAGCTGTTCGCGCTCCTGCCGCTGGCGCTGCTCGTCGTGCTCGCCGCCGTCCTCGTCGCGCGCACCCGTCGCAGCGCGCGGCCGCTCGTCCCGCTGGCGCTCTTCGGCGGGGTGCTCGTCTTCGAGGTCGTCGCGTTCCTGACCGGCGAGACCTTCGGCTGGCTGCGGTTCTCGATCATGGTGATCCCGCTGACGGTCTGCAGCCTCGCGGTGATGGTGCCTGTGCGGCCGGCCCGGACGCGCGGACTGGTCGCCGCTCTCGCCGTGGTGGCCGTGGTCGGCTCGGCCGGCGTGACCGAGTGGCACGTCCTGGGCAGCAGCACGCTCGCCCGCGAGGAGTACGTGGACGTCCACCTGCCGCTGCACGGTGACCGCGCGCTCGTCGCGCAGGCGGACGCGGAGCAGCAGGTCGCGGACGCCATCGACGCTCTCCCCACGGGCCGCGGCACGGTCCTCACCGAGGCGGCGGACTCGGTCGCCGTCCGGACCAGGACGAGCCGGCAGGACGTCTACCTCGACACGACCGACCCGCACTTCGCCCGCGACGTCGCCGACC
>CAJCIY010000303.1 GCA_903970495.1 Candidatus Melainabacteria bacterium
TGTGGAAGTTCGGGACGGTGTAGAGGAACTTCGCCCGCCGTCCGGTCGCTGCGACGTCGGCGAGCGCCGAGCGCAGCGCCTCGGGGACCAGCCCGTTGTCGTCCATCGCGACGTGCACGACGTCGGCCTGCGCCGCCGCGAAGGTCCCCAGCGCGCCGACGTACGACGGTGCCTCGGCCAGCACGACGTCGCCCGGGTCGAGGAACACCCGGCTGACCAGGTCGAGGCCCTGCTGGCTGCCGACGGTGACAACGACGTCCTCGGGGGAGGCCTCGATGCCCTCGAGCGCCATCACCTCGCAGATCTGCTCGCGCAGGACCGGGTCGCCCTGTCCCGGCCCGTAGTTCAGGGCGATCGGACCGCGGTCGGCGATCAGGCCCTCGAGCATCGCCCCGACGGCGTCGAGCGGCAGCGCCGCCGTGTATGGGGACCCACCGGCGAGCGAGACGACCTCGGGCCGGTTCGCGACAGCGAACAGCGCCCGGATCTCGGAGGTGGTCATGCCGCTCATCCGGGCGGCGTACCGGCCGGAGTACGGGTCGTGACGGACGCCGGTCTGCGGGCGTTCTGCGGTCACGCGGTCACCTCCTGGGCCAGCGGACGGTGGAGTCGCAGAGGACTCCGACACCCCGAGGGTACCGGCCAACACCGCGTCGACCGCGGATTATCGCGGCAGGGACGCCAACGCGGAGAGGTCGAGCACGCCGGTCGTCGGGTCCTGGTCCTCGGGCAGGAAGACCCGCTGCACCGCGACCACGATCGCCTCCGCCGCGCTGTCGAGGAACGCGTCCTGCCCCAGCAGCTCCGCGTCGCGCGGGTTGGTGAGGTACCCCAGCTCGACGTGGACGGCCGGCATGCGGGTGCGGCGCAGCAGCTCCCAGGTGGTCGGGTGGGTACGCGCGTCGTCGAGCCCGCAGCGGGCCACCACCTCGCGCTGGATTAGGCCGGCCAGCCGCTCGCCCGGCACCGATCCGTTGTCGGGCCCGGTCCCGAAGTAGTAGACCGCCACGCCGGCAGGACGGGCGCTCGCGTGGCCGTCGCAGTGCAGCGAGACGAGCAGGTCGGCGTCGGTCTCGTTGGCGAACCGCGCCCGCTCCAGGTCGCTCGGGCAGCGGTCCGGCCCGTGGGTCAGGTACGCCGCAGCGCCGGCCGCGGAGAGCCGGCCCTCGAGACGCGACGCGAGGTCGGCGACGACCTCCCGCTCGACCAGTCCGTGCCCGGTGTGCCCGTCGTCTTCGCCGCCGTGGCCGGGGTCGAGCACCACCCGCTTGCCGGCGAGCGCCGGACCGCGGCGGCGGAGCGCCTCGGCCTCCCGGAGCTCGTGGGAGCTCGCGGCGCCCCGGCCGGCCGTACGGTCGAGGCGGGACAGCGCACGGACCGTGGCCGGTCCGGCGGTGCCGTCGGGGGTGAGCCCGTAGTTGCGCTGGAAGTCGCGCAGCGCCAGCTCGGTGCGGCCTGCGAAGGTTCCGTCGCAGCGGCCGACGTCGAAGCCGAGCTCGGCAAGCCGCCGTTGCAGCGCCACGACGTCGTCACCCGCGTACGGGTGCTCGAGCCGGTGGTGCAGCACCCGTCCGCCGAGTGTCCACCGGGCGCCCTCGAGGGTCTGGTACGTGTGCCGGTCGACCAGCCCGTCGGCGCGCAGGCCGCGCTGCTGCTGGAAGGCGCGCACCGCCTCCGCGACGGCGTCGTCGTAGCGGTCGTCGTCGTGGTCGCTGCCGCGTCCGGCGGGCAGCAGACCCTGCGCGGCGAGCCAGCCGGCGATCTGCCGCACCGCGGGCGACCGCTCGCCGGGGCCGATGACACTCGCGTCGACCGACGACCCGTCAGAGCCGTCGGCCGGTGCCTCGCCGTCCGCGTCCTGGGCGGGCGCCCGTCCGGCGTCGTGGTGGTCGGTCACCCGACCACCCTCCCACCGGCGCTGCGATCGCTCAGCCGAGGTAGCTCTCGAGGTCGCGCAGCAGTGCGGCCTTCGGCTTGGCGCCGACGATGCTCTTGGACACCTGGCCGCCGACGAACACCGACATCGTGGGGATCGACATCACCTGGTAGGCGCGCGCCGTCTCGGGGTTCTCGTCGATGTTGAGCTTCACGATCTGGATCTTGTCGCCGTGCTCGGCCGCGATCTCCTCGAGGACCGGCGCGACCATCTTGCAGGGACCGCACCACTCCGCCCAGAAGTCGACCAGGACGGGCTTGTCGCTCTGCAGCACGTCCGTGGCGAACGTGGCGTCGCTGGTGACCTTGGTGTTGGCGCCCATGGCGCTCATCTCCTTGTGCGTGAGTGGAAGAACAGGGGTCCGGCAGGTTCAGACGGCGCCGACGGCGTCGTAGGTCTCCGACGGGTTAGGCACGCTCTCGCCGCGTGCCGCCAGCCAGCGCTCGGCGTCGAGTGCCGCCGCGCAGCCGCTCCCGGCCGCCGTGATGGCTTGCCGGTAGATGTGGTCGACGACGTCGCCCGCGGCGAACACGCCGTCGAGGTTGGTCGTCGTCCGGGGGGATGCGGTCAGGACGTACCCCTCCTCGTCGAGGTCGAGCTGACCCTTCACGAGGTCACTCCGCGGGTCGTGACCGATGGCCACGAACAGACCGGTGACGTCGAGCGGCCGGGTCTCGCCGGTCTCGGTGTCGCGCAGCGTCAGCCCGGTGACCTTGCCCTCGCCGTGGATCTCGGCGACCTCGGAGTTGAACGCGAACTCGATCTTCGGATCGTCGAACGCGCGCTGCTGCATCACCTTGCTGGCGCGCAGGCTCTCGCGGCGGTGGACGATCGTGACCTTCGAGGCGAACCGGGACAGGAAGGTCGCCTCCTCCATGGCGGTGTCGCCACCACCGACCACCGCGATCGCATGGTCCTTGAAGAAGAAGCCGTCGCAGGTCGCGCAGGCGGAGACGCCGCGACCCAGCAGGTCCTGCTCGCGATCGAGGCCGAGGTAGCGGTATGCGGACCCGGTCGCGATGATGACGGCCTCGGCCCGGTGCACGGTGCCGTCGTCGAGGGTGACGACCTTGGGGTCGGACATGAGGTCCACGGACACGGCGTCGTCGATCACGAAGCGGGCACCGAAGCGCTCGGCCTGCGACTTCATGTGGTCCATCAGCTCGGGACCCATGATGCCGTCGGGGAAGCCCGGGAAGTTCTCGACCTCGGTGGTGGTCATCAGCGCGCCGCCGGCAGAGACCGCACCCTCGATCACGAGGGGCTCCAGCTCGGCGCGCGCGGTGTAGAGGGCCGCCGTGTAGCCCGCCGGTCCCGAGCCGATCACGATGACTTTCTCGACCCGCTCGCCGCTCTCGCTCATCCGGGTCCACCTCCCGTGCTGGTTCTGCTGCCGGTTGCCGTCAACGGATGGTAGTCAACCGGTGTTCCCCGGCCGGTGCCCGCGACTGCTGGCAGGGTGGGCCGGTGACCGGCGTGACGGGGCTGCGCTGCGCCGCCCACCCCGCGCGGCCGGCTCAGGACCGTTGCCCGACGTGCGACCGACCGCGGTGCGCGCGGGACACCGGCCGCGGCGGCACCTGCGTGCTCTGCTCCGCCCGGCGCGGGCGCCCGCCGCGGCCCGTACCCGTCGCGCTGACCGCGGCGGGGGTGTCGGCGCTGCCGACCGCGGTCCTGGGCTCGGCGCTGGGTCAGGAGTACGTCGGCGCCCGGTTCTTCAGCGTGGTGTTCCCGGCGCTCGTGGGCGTCGCGCTCGCGCTCGTGGTCGCGGCCGCCGCCGGGCCCGTACGACCGGTGACGCGGGCCGTGCTGTCGGCGGTCGTCGCCGCGTACGCCGCCGTCTCCGCGCTCCTCGACTTCCGGTTCACCGATCTCCCGTACGGCGGTCCCGGCCGCTGGCTGCCGCCGGTGCTCGCCGCGGCGGCGGCCGGGGCAGGCGCAGCGCTCCGGTTCGCGCGGCCCGCTCAGGAGCGGAACACCATCTCCGCGATCCCGCCGCGGTAGCCGCCGTCCGCCTTCGGCAGCGAGGTCAGCCACACCAGCCAGTAGCGGTGGTTCGCGTCGGCGGTCAGGGTGACCGTCGTACCCGATCCGGACGCGACGACGGGGAACCCCGCGAGCGTGGTCGAGGAGGTGTCGGCGGCCCGCAGCTGGACGGCCGTCGTGCCGCCCGGCAGATCGAGCTGCACCGTGGAGACGTGGCGCAACGCCCCGAGGTCGACGAGCAGTCCGACGCCGGGCTTGAGGCCGCCGAGGTCCGCGCTCGAGTAGCGCTCGGTCTGCCAGGCGGTGGCAGTGGACCCGTCGTAGGCCAGCGGCACCTCGTCATCGTTCTCGGCACCGTCCCCGGGCGGCGGGTCGAACGCGGTGACGTGCTGCAGCGCGATGGGGCTTCCGGCGGGCGCGGTCGAGCCGGACACCGACGGGGCGACCGTGAAGCTCGGCTGCGCGGTCCCCGGGACCGCGCCGACCTGCCGGCCCACGACGAACCCCACGACGCCCAGCACCACGACGACGGCGAGCAGGAGCACCCGACGCCGCCACGGGTGCCGGACGGGCACGGTCGCGGCCCGGCCCGCCCGGTCCTCCTCGCGCTCCACCGTGTCGATCCTGCCCAACGCCACGGCGATCGCGGTCGTGTCGAGCAGGGGCTGGCGGGTGTCGGCCGGCAGCAGACAGTCGCCGATGACCCCGTCGAGGTCGCGGGACACCGCCGCGCGGATCTGGCGGGCGCGCCGCGGCCGCTCGCCGTCGGTCGGTGCCGCCGGCATGCCGCGCCACGCGCCGCCGACCCAGGCACCGGTCGCCCCGGCGTACAGGACGCGGCCGAGGTCGGCGCCGTCGTAGCGGCGCACCCGGCCCGCGGCGGCGTCATCCGCGGGCACGGACGTGGGACGCGACCCGAGCGCCAGGTCGGCCACGGTGGCCGGCAGCAGCTCGGGCGGCATCGCCGGTCGGTCGCTCCCGTCACGCTGTGGCACCCCCGCCGCGGCCAGCGCGAGGGCGGTGCCCTGGTCGGTCAGCCGCACGGTGTCGTCCGGCAGGACGACGACGTTGTCAGGGTGGACGCGGCCGTGCCAGCCGCCGGCGGCGTGGAGCGCGGCCACGGCCTCCGCCGTCTGGCGGAGGATCGGGACCAGCCGTCTCGGGTCCAGCCCGCCGTCGACGAGCTGGCTGCGGAGCGCACGTCCGGGGACCCACTCCCGGACCAGGTACGCCACCGCGTCGTCGCCGACCCACGTCTCATCCGCGTCGTAGGTGGCGGCGATCGCACGGTGGTGGGTGCGGCTCGCTGCGGCGGCCGCGGTGAGGAGCGCCTGCCGTGCCGCGTCGCCCGAACCCGGGCCGTCGACCACCACCCGGACCGCCACCGGGCGGGACAGCGTCAGGTCCTCGGCGCGCCACAGCCCCGTGCCGGCGGGGGCCAGCTCGCCGCCGACCAGC
>CAJCIY010000304.1 GCA_903970495.1 Candidatus Melainabacteria bacterium
ACGACGGGATCCGGCGTACGACGGTCGCCGGCGGCGCGACCCGCATCCCGGCCGGCGCCGGGCCGGGCGCCGGGGTGCCGAAGCGGCGGACGATCTCGCGCCACGACCGCCGTGCCTCACGGCCGGTGACCTTCTGCTCGAGCACCGCGGCCATCGTCATCTCGAACACGAGCCGGCAGCGGGGGGTCCGCATCCCGACGCGGCGGAGCGCGGCGTCGCGCAGCAGCGGGTGGCCCGGGACGAAGGTCTCGGGCGAGTCGGTGCTCCCGAGCAGCTCGGGCACGCCGGCGATCAGCCAGTCGGCACCCGGCCCCCAGGCGGTCGCGGCGACCACGCCGTCCCGGCCGGCGAGCAGCAGGGTGCCCGGCCCCTCCGGTGTCGCCGCGGTCCGCCACAGGCCCCGGGCGTCGCGCGCCGTGGTCGGGTCACCCCGGCCGCGGCTGAGGGCGCCGACGGTGCCGGCGAGGTCGAGGCGGTGACCCGGCGCGTACGTGCAGCTCGCGGTCATCCCTGCATCATGCCGGGGCCTTCCGACAGGTCGAGCACCTATCCTCACCGCCGTGGCCCAGCGGATGAGCAAGCGGGAGATGCGCGACGCGCGGCGGTTCCGCGCCGAGCAGGAGAAGCAGCGGGCGGCGCAGCGGCGGGCCCGCCAGAACATCCTCGTCATCGGCGGCGCGATCGTGCTGGGCGCCGTGCTCCTCGCCCTCGTCGCGCTCTCGATCCACGACCGCGGGGGCGGCACAAAGACCCCGACCCCGACGACGGACGTCAGCACCACCGTCACGCCGACGACGACGACCGGCACGACGACCGGCACGACGACCGGCACGACGACCAGCGCGGCGGCGAAGGCGACCCCGACGGCGACGAGCCCGAAGGCCGGCGCGAGCTGATCAGCTGGTGCGGTCGCTGCTGAACCGCACCACGCCGTTGCCGATCCGGGCGTCCGGGAAGACGCGCGCGCCCCGCAGCAGCTCGTTGCCGGAGCCGATCCGTGCGCCGTCGCCGACGACCACGGCGTCGAGCACGGTGCCGGTCCCGACGACCGCGTCGCGACCGACCACGCTGCCGCTGACCACGGCGTTCGGACGGACGACCGCGCCGTCGAACAGCACGCTGCCGTGGACCCGCGCGCCGGGTCCGACGTACGCGCCGGCGCCGACCGCCGTCCCGCCGTCGACCGTCGCCTCGGGCGAGACGTCGGCACCGGCCAGCAGCAGCCGCTGGCCGGGCGGGCCGGGCAGCGCGGGCGAGGGGACGACGCCCATCACCAGGTCGCACGACCCGCGGACGAAGGCGGTGGGCGTCCCGAGGTCGAGCCAGTACGCCTCCTCGACGTATCCCTGCAGGCGCTCGCCGCCGGCGAGCAGCGCAGGGAAGGTGTCGCGCTCGACGCTGACGACGGTGTCGGCCGGGATCGCGCCCTCGAGCACGTCGCGCCGGAAGACGTAGCAGCCGGCGTTGACGAGGTCGGTCACCGGGTTCGGGTCCTTCTCGCGGAACTCCAGCACCCGGCCGTCGTCGTCGACCGGCACGCACCCGAAGGCCCGCGGGTCCTCGACGCGGGTGAGGTAGAGCGTGACCGCGGCCTTGCTCGCCCGGTGCTGGGCGACCTGCGCCGCGATGTCGTGGGCGTCGAGGACGTCGCCGTTGAGGACGACGACGTCGTCCCCGCGCAGCCGCGACGCGACGTTGCGGATGCCGCCGCCGGTGCCGAGCGGCGAGGTCTCGTGGACGTACTCGATCTCCAGACCGAACGCGCCGCCGTCACCGAAGTAGCCCTCGAACACCTCGGCCTTGTACGACGTGGCGAGCACGACGTGGTCGATGCCGGCCGCCCTCGCCCGCGCCAGCTGGTGGGCGGTGAACGGCACGCCCGCCGCCGGCAGCATCGGCTTGGGCGTCGAGGCGGTCAGCGGCCGGAGCCGGGTGCCCTGGCCGCCGACGAGCAGGATCGCGTCCACGGCTCCAGTCTTGCCTACTCCGGCGCGGTCGCCCGCAGCAGCGCGTAGCGCGCGGCCAGCCCGGCGGCGAACACCGGCGCGAGGCGCGGGTAGCGCCGGCTCAGGTACCGGTAGGCGCTGCGGTGGTGCTCGCGCAGCATCCGCCGCGGGTGGCGGGCGCGGGCCTGGCCCTCCTCGTGGTGCACCTCGGCCGAGGGCACGTAGACGCAGCCGCCCGGGCCGAGCCGCTCGCAGAGGTCGACGTCCTCGAAGAACATGAAGTACGACGGGTCGAACCCGCCGACGCGGGCGTAGGCGTCGGTGCGGACCAGCAGGCAGGAGCCCGACAGCCAGCCGCAGACCCGCTCGCCCGCGGCCGCCGCCTCCTGCCGGTAGGCCCGGGTCCACGGGTTGTCGGGGTGCCACCAGCCGACCAGCGCGTGGCCGATGCCGCGACCGAGCGAGGGCAGCTGGCGCGCGCTCGGGTAGACGGCGCCGGCCGGGTCGCGGATCAACGGCCCGAACGCGTCCGCCTCCGGCCAGCGGTCGGCCGCGGCCAGCAGCGCGTCGAGCGAGCCGGGAGCGAGCACCAGGTCCTGGTTGCAGACCAGCAGCCACGGCGCGGTCGTGCCGGCCGCCCCGAGGTTGGCGCCGCGGCCGTACCCGACGTTGCCGTGGGCAGGACGTCGTTGCGTACCAGGGGTCTCCGGCGTGCCGCCGTTGTCGACGACCACGACCTCGTACGGGACCGAGCACGCCGCAGGCAGCGACGCGAGCAGGTCGGGCAGCGCCGGCCCCGGGTGGTAGGCCACGACCACGACACGCACGACGACACGCACGACGGGGGTCATCGACGGGACGCCGTCTCGTACGCCCGCAGGTGCGCCTCCGCGCAGGCCTCCCAGGTGAACCCGGCGGCGCGCGCGATGCCCGCGGCGCCCAGCTGCTGCCGGCGGCCGGGGTCGTCGAGCAGCCCGGCCAGTGCGGTCGCGAGCGAGGCGGCGTCGGGCTCGGCGTACGCGACCGCGGCGCCACCGACCTCGGGCAGCGAGGTGCGCGGGGTGGTGAGGACCGCTGCGCCGCAGGCCATCGCCTCCAGCACCGGCAGCCCGAACCCCTCTGCCAGCGCCGGGTACGCGACCACCACCGCGCCGCCGAGGTAGCCGCGCAGCCCCGCCAGCGGCAGGTAGCCCGGCCGCCGTACGGTCAGCCCCGGGGGCACGGCGGCGACAGCCTCCTCGAGCGGTCCCGCGTCCCATCCCGCGCCGCCGGCGAGCACGAGCGCCGGCGGGTCGGGCCGGTCGGCGCACGCCGCGACGTACGCCCGTACCAGCGCCGGCAGGTTCTTGCGCGGCTCTATGGTCCCGAGGAACGCGATGTAGTCGCGGACCCCGAGATCGGCTGCGGCGAAGCGCTTCTCCTCGTCCGTCGGCGGATGGAAGAGATCGGTGTCGACGCCGAGATGGGCGATCGCGAGCGAGCGAGGTTCACCGACCACCCGCCGGAGCTCCTGAGCCGTGAAGTGCGAGTCCACGACGACGACGGCGGCGTGGCTGGTGGCATACCGGGTGGCGCGGGTGAACAGCCGCCGCCGCCCGGGGGTGTGCACGGTCGGCTCGGTGAAGAACGTCAGGTCGTGGACGGTGACCACCACGGGGCGGCCCGCGTGCAGCGGCATCGTGTAGTGCGGGCAGTGCAGCACGTCGGCGCGCAGCCGGCGGGCCAGCCGCGGCAGCCCGGTCTGCTCCCACACCAGCCGGGCCGGCCGGGCCGGGTGGGAGACCGCGACGACCTCCGCCGCCCCGAGCGTGCTCATCAACTCCGCGTCGCGCTCCTGGCAGACCACCATGACCCGGTCGCCCAGCGCCCCGACGAGGCCGTCGAGGTAGCGGCCGACACCGCGGTGGTCGGCGGGGACGGCCGTCGCGTCCAACAGCACCCGCGTCACGGGAAGGACCCTAGGGGGCCTCGAGCGCCCGCTCGTACGTCTGCAGGTGCGCGTGGGCGCTGGCCTCCCAGGTGAAGTGCAGCGACCGCTCGTGCGCCGCGACGCCGAGCTGCTCGCGGCGGGCGTCGTCGTCGAGCAGCGCGCCGAGCGACGCCGCCAGGGACGGGACGTCGGTGTCGCTGTAGGCGACGGCGTCGCCGCCCACCTCCGGCAGCGAGAGCGTGTTGGCGGTCAGGACCGCCGCGCCGCAGGCCATCGCCTCCAGCACCGGGAAGCCGAAGCCCTCGCCGCTCGACGGGTACGCGACCACCGTGGCGCCACCGAGGTAGCCGCGGAGCGCGTCGTAGCGGAGGTAGCCGGGGCGCAGCACGCGCAGGTGCGGGGGCACGGTGGCGAGCGCCGCGTTGACCTCGTCGTCGGCGTCGGCACCTCCTGCGAGCACCAGCGCCGGCGGGTCCGCGCGGTCGGCGCACGCGAGCGCATATGCGCGGACGAGGTGCGGCACGTTGCGCCGCGGGTCGAGTGCGCCGAGCGAGGCGACGTAGCCGCCGCCCTCGGCGAGACCGAGCCGGGTGCGGATCCGGTCGACCTCGAGCTCGGTCGGGACCCGGAAGATCGACTGGTCGACGCCGTGGGGCGCGACGTCGAGCAGCGTCGGGTCGGCCGACAGCACCCGTACCAGCTCGTCGCGGGTGGCCTTGCTCGGCACGATGCAGCGAGCGGAGCGGCGCAGCGCGGTGCGCGTCGCCGACCGGTAGAACGTGCCGCGGGCGGTGGCCCGCCGGGACTCGAGGGTGAAGCTCGAGACGTCGTGGATGGTCACGACGACGGGCACCTCGGCGCGCAGCGGCAGCGTGTAGAACGGCGAGTGGATCAGGGCGGCGCCGACCTGGTCGGCCACCGCGGGCAGACCGGTCTGCTCCCAGGCGAGGCGCGCTGTCCGGTGGCTGATCGCGGGCGGCCCGCCGACGACCTCGGCGCCGGGCGCCAGCCGGGCGTACCGCTCGACGTCGGCGCGCTGGCAGGCGATGGCCAGGTCGGCACCGGCGGCGGCGAGGGCGGGGATGAGACCGTCGACGTACCGCCCCACCCCAGCACGGTCGGCGGGCACGGCGGTCGCATCGACGAGCACACGCGGCACGAGGTCAACCTACGCCCTGGGGGCCGGCTCCGACCGCTGTGTGGGCCCGCGAGGACGCTCA